>JACRND010000155.1 GCA_016234975.1 Nitrosarchaeum sp.
TAGAACCGCAAAAACCAGTTAGATGTATCATTAAACATAAAGATGGAACAAAGGATGAAATTTCTCTTAACCATTCTTATAATAAATCTCAAATAGAGTGGTTCAAAGCTGGTTCTGCACTAAATATTTTGAGAAATAAATAATATTCTAACGTGGGGCCGACCGGAATCGAACCGGCGACCTACGGGTCACTACAGCTCCAAACTTACATCATCCGTGAGTCAGTTTAGCTTAGTTTACCTTTGGAGCCCTTAGCGGTGATCTATCGTATACACTGTCGCCCTACCAGGCTAGGCTACGACCCCACGAACAAGAATGAATCGGACTAGAATTTTAAGTTATTTTAACCAAGATTTATTTGCAATTAACCTTGATCTACAACCGTTAAGGTAAATCATGGTAAAACCAATTATTTTAGTAATAGCAGCAATTCCTGCTATCATTGCAATTTTAATTGCTATTCCGTTAATCACAAAATCAGATATTCCATATTCTGCAGCTAATCCAAATGATATAGTTGAAATTGAATATACAAAACACCAATTGAAAAAAATATCTTTTGGTGTAACAGAAAGAATTGGAGCACAAAAAACTGAAATTCTATTAATACACAATAATGGAGAAATAAAATATACCGTAACTGAAGATGGTTATCCAAAACCAGATATTAGTTCACACCTCGATGATCAAAAACTTCGTAAATTAAAAGCCCTGATTAAAGAAACTGGATTCATCTCGATTCCGTCTGAATCATTTCCAATACGTGATAATGTCACTGATTTTCAAAAATCAAATATCAAAGTTACTCTAAATGGAAGAGTTAATCAAATTAACTGGCCAGAACAAAATGCAACTGATAAATTCATACCTCCAATAATTTCTATGGTGGAATCGCAACTTGATAAAATTGCAGAACAAATTAGTGAATAGGTACAAATAGTCTCTCATAAAACTCTGAATATGCTTCCACTTTCGGGCGAAAGAACTGATGCAAAAGGAATAATTAAAAACGCATCTGATTCTGGTGATATTTTACGTGGAACATCCACTCTTAAACGTGGTGGTGCTCATATGTTAAAAAATGGTGTAGTGATGGATGTTACTACAGTAGAACAAGCTCAAATTGCAGAAGATGCAGGAGCTGTATCTGTTATGGTTTTAGATAAACTGCCTTCTGATGTAAGAAAAGCAGGTGGAGTTGCACGAACTGCCAGTATTAGAATTATTGAAGATATTATGGATTCAGTAACAATCCCAGTAATGGCAAAATGTAGAATAGGTCATGTCTATGAAGCAAAAGTTCTAGAAGAGACTAATGTAGATATGATAGATGAATCTGAAGTTTTGACGCCAGCTGATGAAAACCATCACATTTGGAAGTGGGATTTTACAACTCCTTTTGTTAATGGAGCAAGATCGTTATCTGAAGCATTACGGAGAATTGAAGAAGGAGCTGCAATGATCAGAACTAAAGGAGAACCTGGTACTGGAAATGTTGCAGAGGCTGTCACTCATATCAAAAAAGTAAATGATGAATTAAGATCAATAAAGGCAATTTATGATTCTGGTGATAAACAGGATCTAGTTAGAATGGCAAGAGAATTCAAAGTATCTTATGATATAGTTGAAGAAACTGCAAAACTTGGAAGACTCCCTGTTGTTAATTTTGCAGCGGGAGGAATTGCAACGCCTGCTGACGCTGCATATTTGATGTCTCTTGGGTGTGATGGAATATTTGTAGGATCTGGAATATTTAATGCAAATGATGCTAAAGAAAGAGCAAGAGCCATTGTATTGGCAACTACTTTCTGGAATGAATCAGAAAAAGTAAAAGAAGCACAAAAAATGATTGATGAAAGACAATCGATGTTGGGATTAGATGTTAAGACTCTGGAATTAAGAATGCAAGAGCGTGGAAGTTCAGCATGAGTCTTACCGTTGGAGTTTTAGCAATTCAAGGTGATGTACATGAAAATATTATATCTACTGAGACCGCACTAAAAGAGTTAGGCGTAGAAGGAACAGTTGTAGGTGTTAAAACTGCTGAAGATGTTTCCAAACTTGACGGTCTAATTATTCCTGGCGGCGAAAGCACTACAATCGGTCAACTATCTCTTGTAAATAGTTCTCTTAAGACAATAAAAGAAAAGATTGAACATGGAATGCCTGTATTAGGAATATGCGCCGGTATGATTCTGCTCTCAAAGACATCTAATGACCGTATTATCGGAAAAACAGACCAGCCTCTTTTAGATTTGCTTGACATTAAACTAGAAAGAAATTCTTTTGGAAGACAAAAGGAATCATTTGAAGCAGATGTTCCTATGAATTCTATTAATATTCCAAAATTTAATGGTGTTTTTATTCGAGCCCCATCTGTCTCTGATGTTGGTTCTGGCGTAGAAATTTTAGCAAAATTTAATGAAAAAATAGTTGCTGTAAAAAAGGGCAATATGATGTGTGTTGCATTTCATCCCGAATTAACAGAAGATGTTTCTTTACACAAATATTTTGTAAATTTGATCAAGAAATCAAAAATCTAGTCAATATGATGCATTATCAGCAATCTTTTTAACTGTAATTTGGACGATTTTTAGAATGAAAGTAAATTTTGTTTTATTTAGTATGTTGACAACCATTTTGATTGGTGGCATGTTTGGATTATTTCTTTTTGATAATGCTTTTGCTCAAAACCTCTATGTAAGTAGTGATGATTCTGAGACTCATAAAAAACAAAAAGAGATAGAACAGAAAAAAGCTGAACGACAGGATAGATCAGAAGAAAAACAAAAAGAGATAGAACAGAAAAAAACTGAACTTGAGATTAATAGAGAAAACTTTGAAGCAAAACAATTAAAAAAATCAAAAGAATATGAAGAAAAATTAAAAGAGATTAAAGAAAAATCTCAAAACAAAATTGAAAAAAACATATCAGATGATCATGAAAAATTTTCCCAAAAATCTAAACAATCTGAAGAAAAAACAACTAAAAAATCTAAAGAAATTCAAAAAAAACTTACAGCAAAATTAGATAAACTAGATTTAAGGACTAAAAATATTCTTGATAAAATAAATGATGGAAAGTACATGGTAGAAAAAATTAA
>JACRND010000156.1 GCA_016234975.1 Nitrosarchaeum sp.
GCAATGCGTTTGGGAATGAACAGTGAATACAAACTTCCTGATTTTATTCCAACCCGAGGTCACCTTACATTACAATCAAAGAAAATATCAAAAAGCAGAAATTGGTATATTGGACTAAGACAATTCTTAGAATATTATCCTGCAGATTATCTGAGATATTATCTTGTTGCAATCAACCCGTATTCTCAAGACGACCTGAACTTTGATTGGGATGAGTTTACAAACAGAATCAATTCCGAATTAATTGGAAATCTTGGAAACTTTGTTAACCGCGCATTGGGATTTACAAAAAAGACATTTGATGGAATAATTCCAGAGGCTGAAAATTACGATGAAAAAGATATCGAAGCTGAAAACAAAATAAAAAATCTTTCTGGAGAATTAGGAATGCTGATGGGGCAAAATCATCTGGACAGAGCTCTAAAGAAAATAATGGAATTCTCGTCATTTTTTAACCAATATTTCCAGCACAAAGAACCGTGGAAGAAAGGACCTGGAACTGCAAACTGTGTATTTTTATCTGTAAATGCAGCTCGCAGCATGGCAATAGCACTATTTTCATTTCTTCCAGAATCTTCCCAAAAGATTTGGGAACAGCTTGGATTTACTGGCAAAGTCAATGACAACAAGTGGGATTCCATCTCTGATATTGCAATAAAATCAGGACATCGTTTAGGTGACGCAACTCCTCTATTTGTCAAAATAGAAGAAGCAGATATTGCCAACTACAAAAAACAACTAGGTCCATCAGAATGATCAAAATTATTCCAAGGATCTCCACTAGGGGGTACTATGAATTAACATATGGCAAAACAATTAAAAATAATCCTTATTTTTTATACCCGAAAAAAGATTTTGAGAAACTTGTCGGCTCAAAAGAACTTGTCATAATGATTCATGGATTGAGAAATGACAATGCCGGAGCCATTGCAAAAGTCGTGCTTGCAAAAAACAGACTATCTTACCTTGGATATCATTATCCTGTAATTGGATTTAGCTATGATTCTAATACTATTGGGGCTCATCTACTAAAACATGCTAAACGCGCGCTTTCTACAGGACAGATAATTGCACAAAAAAATGGCCGTAACCTTGCCCTATTTATTGAGGATTTTAAATTAACAAGCCCCAAAACCAAGATTCGTCTTATTGGCCATTCCCTTGGTTCTCAAGTGATTCTTAGTACGATAGAACATCTGGCAAAAAGTCATACTGGAATAATTGAGAGTGTACACCTTTTTGGTGCATCTATTACAAGTGATGTACCGTCATCAAAAAAATATGGACCATTACTTGATAAAATAATCCGAGGAAAAATTCTAAATTATTTCAGTCCAACAGATGAGGTCTTAAACTGGGCAAATAAAGAGAAATTCGTCAAAGGACCCCTTGGACTAGATGGTGCCACTGGAAAAACCCTATCAAAATATGCCCAAAAATTAGTCCATCCAAAAAACCATAGGTTTGCAAGTTATGTCGCAGTACTGAATTCATTTCCGTAGATTTTGTTTTACTTGTTTAGTGTGATTCATTAGTCACTCTTTTATATCTGTGATTAAATTCATACTTTATTACAAACAAAGATGATATGATTGCTTGATAGAAAACTAATCTTATACCACTTGAATGTCATTGATAAACAAACTGATGATTCTGAAGACCTCTCTGAATATGATTGCTAATTAAGATCCCGTTGTGATGTTGCTCCCTTTCTTTTATCATTCTGTACAGATACATTGCTAATTATGTCATGAGTATCTGTAAATCACTTTGGTATAGATTTAGAAATGACTGCTTTTTACTTAAAATTAATGGTTAAATCCATAAATTTTGTAGTCCTAGGAAAACAAGACATTGCAGCAGAATTTGGTAAAAAAGGAACCGTAACTGATCTTTCGCTTTATGATAGAAAAGAATCTGATATTATCAAAACATGGATTACTCCCAGTGGATTTCCTGACAAAATACAGCCTCTTTTGCAGGCAATTAATCTTGCAGAATATGTTATATTTCATGTTGATAAACTTGATAAATTTACCGGGGAACAGATCATTGCACTTGACACACTAAAAAAAGACAAAGGAATCTTGTCTCATACTTTTGATGTGGATGAATCAAAATTAAATTCTATGATAAAGGGCACTGTAGTTGAAAAATATCTCAAGGTAGAACAAGACAAACTCAAAGAAGAAATGGATAAGATTCAACCGATTTCAAATAATGATTCTCCTAAAATGGTAGTTGATCACTGCTTTGATGTCAAGGGTGTTGGAACTGTAATTCTTGGTAAAGTAATCAGCGGAAAAATCAAACAATATGATAATCTCAAATTGTATCCTGCAGGAATAGATGTGGTGATTAAATCAATTCAGATGCATGATGATCCTGTTGAAGAATCTATCTGTCCTGCAAGAGTTGGATTGGCAGTAAAGGGTGCAAAACCAGACGAGGTTGGACGTGGAGATATCATTGCTCAAGCAGATACAGTTTATGTGAAATCTGAAATTGAGCTTGATTTTACAAAGAACCAATTTTATAAAACTGACATTGCTCAAAATCAAGGATGTCTTGTAAGTGTTGGTCTTCAAATCAAGGCAGCAAAATTTACATCTATTACTCCTTTAAAACTGATATTTGAAAAACCAATAGTTTGTAACTCTGGTGATATTGCAGTGATTCTAAAACCTGAATCAACTACCATTAGGATTCTTGGCAGCGGCATAATCAAATAGACTGATTTAATTAAATCAAAATTCATACTATCTCATGCGCGGATTAATGATGGGAAGGTTTCAGCCTTTTCATTTGGGACATTTGGCTTTGGTAAAACAAATTCTTGATGAATACGATGAGGCAATAATCGCAATAACTAGTTCCCAATTTAATTATCTTGAAAAAGATCCTTTTACAGCTGGAGAAAGAATTGAAATGATACATAACTCGCTAAAAGAGTCAGACATTGATTTGTCACGATGTATTGTTGTGGCAATTGAAAACCAGTTCAATATTGCGACATGGGCATCTTATCTCAAAGCGGCATTACCTCATTTTGAGAAAGTGTACAGTGGAAATGACTATGTCAAAATGTTGCTTGCAGACTCTGGAATTGAAGTGATGCCGCCAAAATTTCTAGACCGAACACAATACAATGCAACTTGTATTAGATCAATGATAATATCTGGTGATAACTGGCAAAGTTTAGTTCCAAATGCAGTTGTTAAATTTTTACAAAAAATTAACGGCAAAAAAAGACTCGACGTAATATCGAAATCCGATACAAAACCCACTGAACATTAATGGAACCGATACGCATTTGTCCCATTTGTCCAAATTGCGGCTCAAAGAGGTTTGAGCGGTTACCTGGTGATGCAGTCACGGTAAAATGCCGTGGTTGCAACAAAATAATCACAATCTGAAATTCTATAGTTAATATTTGCAGTATTTTGAGTAATATCATGGCAAAGACATGGAAAGATAAAGACATCAGTTTAGATCCGCTAAAAGCTCAAACCATTGCCGTAATTGGTTACGGAATTCAAGGCGATGCACAAGCCAATAATATGAAAGACTCTGGTCTTAACGTTATTGTAGGTCTAAAAAAAGGTGGAAAGAGCTGGAAAAAAGCAGAATCTGACGGTCACACTGTAATGTCTGTATCTGATGCATGCAAAAAAGCTGATATTATTCACGTTTTACTTCCTGATATGATCCAATCCCAAGTATACAAAGATGAGATTGGACCAAATCTTTCTGCTGGAAAGGCATTATCATTTTCACATGCAGCTGCAATTCATTGGAGATGGATTGATGCTCCAAACAATGTTGATATTATTATGGTTGCACCAAAAGGACCTGGCTCTAAAGTACGAGAAACATATCTTGAAAACTTTGGAACTCCATCAATTGTTGCAGTACATCAAGACTTTACTGGAAAAGCTTGGGATAGAACACTTGGAATTGCAAAAGCAATTGGCAGTGCACGTGCAGGATTAATCCAGACAACTTTCCAAGAGGAAGTTGAAACTGATTGGTTTGGCGAGCAAGCAGACCTTTGTGGAGGATCCGCATCTATGATAAAGGCTGCATTTGAAACACTTGTAGAGGCTGGATACCAGCCAGAGATTGCATACTTTGAGGTTTTACAC
>JACRND010000149.1 GCA_016234975.1 Nitrosarchaeum sp.
CAGATTTTGCTAGATCAATACATTGATGAGCACGTTCAACTTCTTGCGTCATTGCGTAGCGATGAACTGTTTTACCGTTAATAAGATCTTGTACTAAATTGACATAAGTTTCATATCCTACTATTGTATCGCTTTCTTCAATTACTTCTTTAGCTCTGAATGTCATATGATCATGATGTCCAGGACCAACACCTACAATGTAGAGTTTACCAGTCAATTTTACAATAAATTTTCTTTCAAGTAATTTATCCGTTTAGTGATTTTATTTTTTATTGGAATGGATCTATGAATGGACTATTTACTATATGATGACTATTCATGGGACGGGCTAAACTGACTGAAATTAGGTCATTTGCTTTTGATGAATTAATATCATATATTGTTTGAAGAATTCTTGCATTTTCTGGATTATTCCATTCGATGTTATAGATACGCCATATAGGACTGTAATTTTTCTGACCGGGAATTACTGTAGATATTACTGGTTGAAATCCTAGAGGTCCTGAACCTTTAATTCCATTTTGGAATTGAAATAGATCAACTGCTGATGAGTTTGTAATTAGATTTTCAGATCTAGGTGAAAATGGGACACCCATCATTTTAGCTGGATCAGAAGGTGTTGCATCAGTTATGATGTAGTAGATCGTTTTTCCATCTGGTCCCCATCCGCGATGAGCAACAAATGTTACCGTCATCTTATCTTTGTTAATTTCAGTAATTTGACCTCCACTAAATGTCAAATCATTGGTGATTTCTTTATTATCTCTTATTAACATCTGTCCGCCAGGCCAGATTACTTGAGGAGTGTTGATTACTACGCCAGTTTTATTAAATTCAATTCTTTCTTCCTTTTCTGCATTAATGGCTTCTTCAGATGATTCAAGAATGGTTGCATTTTGACCTTTTTTCCATGTAACTTCAATAATAGAAGTTAATGCGCTATATTCTAATTCTTGAAATGGAGTACTAGAAAAAATTTCTTTTTGATGTCCATATATTCCGTCTCCTTTAACTCCATTTTTAAAAACAAATATTTTTTGCGTAGTATTTTCCGATATTTTTTCAATTGGAGGAGCAATCTCAACTTTCCAACCTTGTTTTTTAGTAAGCATTTCAGCGTATTGTTGTTGACTAGAATCTGTTATAATGTAAAAAGTTGAATTACCATTATAGAATCCTTCATGCATAGGAATAGTTGCAGCAACATTTGTTTTTGATAATAATAATGATGGTTCTTTTTGCACTTCAATTTTTTGCATGGTTATTTCAGTTGGTTGTCCCCTAATCCAACCATCAACACTAACAGTTGCAGTGAACTCTTTTGAGTTCGGAGAATGTAATGCCAGAGCAGCTCCTGTAAATTCAAAAGAATCAGATTTTGTATTAAGATTAATTAGAGATATTGCATAAATGGTATTCCCATCAATAGTCCATGTTGGTTGCCCTTTTGCGTCATTACTATTAATTTTGTGTAAAACAACAATTTCTACAGGTTCACTTGATGTAAATGTCATTGAACCATCATAAAAAGTGCCTTCATTTGGAGATAGAATCAGTGCTAATTGGTGATTTTCATGTCCTTGTCCTGGATCTTGTGAAGAGGTAATCGTCTTAGTAAAATTAATTTTTTTTGTAGAATTTGCGTTAACAAAATTATCAGAAATAAATGAGACTGTGAGAATTCCTGTAGTAAAGATACCTAGAATTAAGATGACAATTAATCTATTCAATGAAATTCTTTTAAATTGTTCCTTTAAATGATTTTATTTTTAGTTAATTTTATCAAGTTCAAATGCATCATGTAAAGCCTGAACTGCTACATGAGAATCAGAATCTTTGACTACAAACGCAAGATTTAGTTCGGATGAACCTTGAGTGATCATTGCAACGTTAATCTTGTTTTTCTCTATGGCTCCAAAGACTTTGGATGCAACACCAACTGTACCACGCATGCCTGAACCGATGAGCGCAATAATTGCAATATCTGTAGTTACTTCAAGTTTTTTGATTATTTTTCCTAAAAGTTCCATTTCTAATGCATTAACCGCTTTGTCGAGATCAGTATTTTTGACTACAATAGTGATGCTAGATTCGGATGGGTTTTGAGAGATCATCATTACATTTATGCCAGCTTTAGCAAGGGTCGCAAAGATTTTTGCAGCAGTTCCAGGAGTACCAACCATGCTACCTCCACGTATATCAATTAGTCCATTGTGACGGATATTACTTACACATTTTACAGTATTTTTAGTAGATATAGAAGGAGAGTCAGTTACCAAGGTTCCTTCATTTTTTACATTAAAGGAATTTCTTATCTTCATTGGAATTTTTTTTGTTAATAATGGTTCAAATGTTCGTGGGTGAATTTGTTTAGCTCCAAATAACGCCATTTCAATTGCTTCAATGTAAGAAACCTCTTTGAGTAATTTGGCATTTTTAACAATTTTTGGGTCTGCAGTCATTAATCCATCTATGTCACTCATTAACCAAATTTCATCAGCCTTTATGCAAGAACCAATAATTGTAGCTGTATAGTCTGAACCTCCTCGACCAAATGTAGTTATATGTCCATGTTGATCTGCTCCTGTAAATCCACCTATTACTGGAATTGTTTTCTTAGAAAATTGCAAATCAATAGTTTTAGAAACTCTTAGTCTTGTAGTGTCCATTAGTGGTTTAGATTCTCCAAAATTTGAATCAGTAACAATTCCAACTTCTTTACCAGTTAAAGATATTGATTTTTTACCTATATCATTAATTGCAAAAGAAATTAATTTTATTGAAAGGCGTTCGCCAAATGAAATCAAATAATCCATTGATCTAGGAGTTACTTCTCCCAATAGAACCATACCTTCAATTAATGCAACAAGTTCTTTAAAATCTGCATCTAATTTTTCTAATAATTTTTTTCTAATTGCTGATTTTTTGATTATTTGTTTGGCAAGTTGTTTATGTCGATTGATAATTTTTGATACTATCTGTTCAACCTTGTCTTTATTTTCTTTTTTTATGGATTGTGATATTTCTATTAGATCATCAGTAGTACCACTAATTGCAGAACAGACTATTACTATTTCGTTATGTTTGGATAATGAATTAATGTAATTTGCAATTGTCTGAATATCTTTAGCGGATGAAATTGATGTCCCGCCATATTTTAAAACAAGCCTCAATTCAAAGTACCTGAATCATTTAATCTTTAAATGCTTTAACTTTCTACTCGTGGAGCCAAATAAAAGTGGATTCTGCCTATGTTTGCTACTTTGAATTCAATTCTTAGAGGTTTTGCGCTGGAAAATTCACATGTAATTTGACCTGCAGTTGTACCTACTGCTTTAACTACAGGATTAAGATATTCGAGGCTATACGTACCAATACTGTCCTCTTTTGAAGAGATTTCACCTATTTCATCCGTATCCTTTTCAAGATCAATTATAACTTCTCCCGAATCGCCTTTCCCAGAAAAATCTGCTTTAGAATTGGATGTATGAATAGTCAAATAATCAGATACAACTTGTACATCACCAAGAATCTTGTCAAATCTAGAAGATGATAAAGTGATTTTAGAATCATATGGAATTTTTGGTAATGGTGTATCAGTTGCAGAGCTTTCAATTAAACGCATTTTATATTTTTTATTTTTACCAACTGTTACAAGTAACATGTTTTGCTCAGAAATACTAATTTCTATACTATCTTTTTTATCAGCTCTTTTGATAAGTTTAGAAAATTCATCTATTCTAACTCCAAATTTTATATCACTATCACATTCATATTTTTCAAATGCAGAGTTAGGCCAAGATATATCAATTAAAGCTACATGAGAAGGATCCATTCCTCTAAAAGTAATTCCTTCTGCTGTTGCAACAAAAGTAGCTTCCTCTACAAGTGTGGATATAGCTGAGATGATAGCTTTTAGATCATCTGAACCACTTGTTTTTGCTTCGAAATTCAAACTAATTCTTTTGAGTTTTATGTTCCAGTTAAACGTTATGCGTAATTACGCCAAGTGTATCTACATTTTGAACATCGATAGAATTGAGTTGTGGGTTCATCTGCACTTCTGGTTTGTAACATCCACCAAACTGCTTCATCATTACCACATTTTTCACATTCAATCTTGATTGTAGGTAATGCCTCCACTGTTTCATTTTGAGATAATACATTGAATTGTGATTCATGTTCTTGAACTGTCTTCTTTGTTTGTTTAGTTTCTTTTCCCTCAACATAATCACATTTTGGGCATTGAAGACCAGAATCTCCTTTTTTTAATTTGACCTCACAACTGGGGCAAAATTTCATTTAATTTACCTTAATTTTAGAATTAAATAATTGTTTAAAGTCATTAGCCATTTTTATTGCTGAATCTGTTGCTTTTTTGATTTCTTGCATTGGTTTAGTGTTTGAGTTGATTCTCATCCAGCACTCATTAGTAAGAGGATGTTTTACAATAACGCCTGCAAAATCGATGTTTGACTCCTTTAGAAGCTCATGTTGAATTATGTATAAAATTCCTATATCAGTTTCTGTGATAGAAAGGCTAATTTCCTTAGGTTCTGAGCTGATAATTTGAGCATTCATGTATTCGGAAAAAGCACTTATTGTGGATATAAATCATTATGAGCGGTTAGAATGGTAGAAAGTAAGATTTCAGATATTGGAATAGTAAAAAACAAGGGTGAATATGCATTAAATGATACTATAGAAGTCAATGTCAGTTTTAAAGTGGAAGGGGAACTTAGAGATGCGTTCAATGAGACAAATTGGACAAAGGCATACAACAATAATGATGTGTCATTCAAAATGAAGTATGGCATAAAATTGATTTCTGGTGGATTTAGGAAAAAAGAGATTGGCAAAACTATTGATACTTATAGAAAGGCAGCAATTTTTTGGACAAGAAATCCCAAATTAGTTAATCCTCATAAGGATAGAAGAATTTGGGTTCAAGTAGCCAAAAACTTTGAGCCATTTATTCGATTATCTGAAGAAGAAGTAAGGCAGGAATTATTTGATTTTAATGAAAAATTTGTCTTTAAGGCATCAGATTTAGGAAAAGGTAAACATAAGATTGGAGCAGAGGTCTTTGCTTCTTGGCAAAAACATGATTATACAGAACCAGGAAATGTTAAAAACAGTTCTAAGGAAATTGAGATCACGATCAATTAGGGATATAAGGAACTTTTTGAGTTAATCAACATGGCAAAATACGATGGTCTGCTAGGACAACCAATACTTGAAGTTGAAGAACCAGATAAGGAAGGTGGAATTACTTTTATCTTTAAAGATAATAGATTTTTATTCATTAAAGTAGTTGATGGAAAACTAGACGCTGTATCAATTCCAGAGTGAAAACATATGGACAAATTTGAACAAATTAAAATGATAGAACTGGTAAAGGTTGAAGATCCTGATTCTGATGGTGGAATAACTTTAGTATTTCAAGAAAACAAAGTACTAAAGATCAAAATTGTAGATGGAAAACTAGTATCACAATTTATGTAAGTTATTGACTTCCTACATGTTTTTCATAGAAAGTAATAGCTAATTCTTGTACCTCAGATTGAATTGAACCTGGTCTTTCTTTTCTGATTTTTTTAATGGCATCTTTTGCAGAATACTTTTGATATTTCACTAAGTAGCAAGCTAGTATAGTTCCTGCTCTTCCCATTCCAGCTGCGCAATGAACCATTACAGCTTGTTCATTAGAAATTTTTTTATGAATAAAGTCAACTGTAATATCTATTCTATCCATATCAGGAGCAGTGAGATCTGGTGTGGGTACGTGTAAGTAACCAATATCACTCACCCATTCTTCAGGTAATGCATTTTCAGTCATGGTTACAATTGATTTGACACCTTGTTTTAGAATCCAATCTAGTTCATCAAAACTTGTAGGTATTCCCGAACCTGCAAGTTTGTTCTCAATTAACCATGAGAAATTAGTTGGTTTTTTAGTAATTTTACCATGAACTTTCCTCCAAATATTTCCAGGTTTGCTCATGGTAACTGTTGTACTTTCCATACTTTTAGGATTACGAAAAATAGATGTACCTTATATGGGAAAATCACGTATAATTGTTTGAAATGAATAAAGAGGCAATTCTTTATGAAAAATTACCTAACAAAAAAGTTCGTTGTACTGCTTGTGCAAGATATTGCGAGATGGCAGATGGACAAATTGGATTATGTGGAATACGTGGTAATGAAAATGGAAAGTTAGACTTATTTGTATATGGTAAAGTAATAGCAGGACATGTTGATCCGATAGAAAAAAAACCAGTTATTCATTACAACCCTGGATCTAAGGTATTTTCTATTGCTACAACTGGATGTAATTGGCTTTGTAAATATTGTCAAAATTATGATATCAGTCAAAGAAGAAAGATTGAGGGTACAGATATGACTCCTGAACGAGTAGTAAAAATGGCAGTAGATAATGGTGCAGATGGGATTGCATATACATACAATGAACCATCCATATTCATTGAATTTGCAAGAGATTGTGGAGTAATAGCACATCAAAAAAATCTTTACAATGTATTTGTCTCAAATGGATATGATACTCCAGAATCAGTAAAAATGATGGGAGAATTTTTAGATTCTATAACAGTTGATTTTAAAGGTAATGCAGAACCTAATTTCACAAGAAAATTCATTGGAATCCCTGATCCACAACCTATTTTCGATACATTGTTAGAAATCCGTGATAAAACAAAAATTCATGTAGAGATAACGGATCTTATTGTTCCACGAGTTGGAGATAGTTTAGAATATGCAGAAAAATTATGTAAATTTATTTATGATCAGTTTGGTCCAGAGATGCCTATTCATTTTTTACGTTTTCATCCAGATTATAAAATGATGGAATTTGATTCCACACCTGTTAAGACTTTGGAAAAACATCATGAAATTGCAAAAAAAATCGGATTAAAGTATGCATATATCGGAAATGTGTCAGGTCATCCTCTAGAGCATACTTATTGTCCTGAATGTAACAATATTGTAATTAAGAGACATGGTTTTGATATTGAAGGTTGGAATCTTGATGAAATAAACAAATGCAAGTTTTGTGGAAACCAAATTCCAATTATTGGTAAGTTATCAAAAAATTATAAGAAAAACAGATTTCATTTTGTTCGTTGAATAGCTATTGCTCTCACTGGAGAACCAGTTGCATCTTTTAGTTTAAGTGGTAAAATCACAAAATCAAATTGTTTTGAAGATATTTTATTAAGATTTGACAGATTTTCAACAATTAAGATATTATTTTTTGCAAGTATTTTATGGACACTAAAAGTTTTATCTTTTCCCAAATCTATGTTGGGTGAATCAATTCCAACTAAATTGATTTCTTTTGATACAAGATATGTAGCAGCTGATTCAGATAGACCAGGATTATTAATAAAATAAGAGTCACTATTCAGATTTTTTTGCCATTTAGTATGAAAGATTATTGATGCGTGTTTTGGGATATTTCCATTTTTTCTTTCAAATGAAACCAAGTCATTTTTGGTAATAGCTTGATTTTTCTCTTTTTTTATTTTTATTAATATGCCATTTCCTAGTAATCTATCAAGAGGTATTTGATGTATTTTTGCTCCATTTTTTACAAAATGATATGGTGCATCAAGATGAGTTCCAGTATGAGAACTAAGAAATAATAATTCAAGATTGTATCCGTCCTCTTTTAGTGTTGACCAAAGAATGAATTGGGGTTTTGGGGAATTGGGAAAAGTAGGTATAGATTGCGATATTGTTAATGTAAGATCTATTGGTTTCACACCAATGAATTCGTATGGGTATTAATCAGTTTTTGAGATCTATGAAAGGTTAAATACTGTTTGATGAAAATCTGCAATGTGCCTACAGCATATGTTTTATTGAATTCTGATCTAGGATCTGATGAATCAATAATAGCTGATATCAAACGTATTCTCTCAAACGAGGAAGTGAATTATGAGGTTCAAGGAGTTTATGGAGTATATGATATAGTCTTAAAATTATCATCTAAAGATGCTGAAAAATTACGTACAATTATCACAAACAAAGTTAGGAAAATTGGTAAAATACAATCAACTTTAACAATGATGGTAATAGAAGAACAAGAAAATTTATAGATTTTTTATTGCATCAATAACTTGAAGTATTTCAGATTCAGAATTAAAAAAATGAGGAGATGCTCGCACAATCTTTTTTTCTAAAATTTCTCTAACAGCTAATACAATATTTTGTTTTTCTAATTTTTCTACTATTGTTTGTGGATCATGACCATCAAGATTGAAAGAAACTATACTAGTTCTTTCTTCAGGGATCTCTGATCCATAAAGAATAATATTTTTTATTTTAGATAACTCTTCTCTTAAAAGAGTTGAAAGATAGAGATTTTTTTTACGTATATTTTCCATACCGAACTTAAGAAGATAATTTACTGATGATTCTAAACCTACCATTCCAACATAATTACGAAATCCTGTCTGGAATTTATCAGGGATATCTTTGAATGCTAGATTTGTATTATTATAGATCATTGCTGATTCTCCTCCAATTGTCATAGGTTCTAGTAATTCCTGTGATTTTTTGTTACAATAAAATAATCCTGTTCCCATAGGTCCACATAACCACTTAGAACCGTTAAAAGACATAAAATTACATTTGAACTTTGTCACATCAAAATTACCTATACATCCAACAGTTTGTGCACTATCTATGAAAAATGAAGTGTTATTTTCAATCATGTTGCCAATTTTTTCTACGGGTAATATAGAACCAGTATTGTATAATGCATGACTAATAGCTACTAGCTTTGTATTATTATCAAGAAATGATTTAAGTTCGTCAAAATCGAAAAACCCATTTTTATCTATAGATAAATTTTTGATTTTGGTTTTATTTTGTAATCGAAGCCAAGGATAGAAATTTGCATGATGTTCATTTGAGAATCCACGAATTATAAGGTTAGAATTTTGTTTAAATGATAGTCCGTTTGCCACCATGTTTATTCCATCTGTGGTACTTTGAGTCAAGACAACTTCTTCTGGTTTACAATTGATAATTTTTGCAATAATTTTTCTAGTATTCCGTAATTTTTCAGTAACAAATGGTTCAGAATCTATTGAATCAGGTCCTATAGAATTATAGAAAATTAGAAAATCTTTCATTGCTTCAATGCTTTGTAAAGGCATTAAGGAAACAGAAGCGTTATTTAGATAAATTTTACCAGAATTAGGAAAATCTTCTGATATATCTTTTGAAGCCAAATTCATTATTATATCTGTCAGATGTTAAGATAGTGTTGGATAAAAATCCTGAACAGATTTTAGATGAAGATTTAATATATGTAAAAAAAGAATTTTTGAATAAAAGTCCAAACATAATTTTATGTTCTGAACCTTTTCTTAAAGCTGAATTTCTGAATGAATTAATTGATTCTATTAACGATCCAGTGATTTTTTTAGATTTTGATTTACTTTATAGTGGTTATATCGTTTCAGAAATGATTAAAAAAAATGATAGAGTAGAGATTTATCGTCCAAACAAGATAGACTGGAAAAAAATTGTATCTGAAATAGCAAAAAGAATATCAAATGAAAAATTCTTGGTGATAATTGATTCGTTTAATGGTTTTTACAGCATATTTGATGAGAAAGAATCTGGGAGATTCATTAATGCGTCATTAATGTTACTTTCATCTATTGGAAGAGAGTATGGTTCCCCAGTGATAATTACTGCTATTGTCCGAAAAAACGATGAGGATAGGTGGATTCTTTCTCCAGGAGGTAGGCACATTATTGATTCAAAAAAATCTGGAACGTATCATCTTAAGAGAATTGGTGATAGTTTGATACTTAGTTCATTAAATCAAGTTGGAACTGCTGAAAAAATATTTAAAATTAATTCTTCTAATTTTGCTGTATCATAAAAGAGCGATCAAAATTTTAAACGGTGTTATAAAATCTGAAACGCCGTTATAATTCTTATTTTTTGGGTAAATTATATTAAGATCAAAAGACGAAAAAAATTCGTTATGCCAGTAGGAATTATTCCAGACATCAGCGAACAAATGTGTATTGGATGCGCACTATGTGTAGAAATCTGTACAACATTGGGACCAGATGTACTTAGAGTAAAACCAGTCGAAGGCTGGAAGAGAGGGAAAGCATTTGTCTTCTACCCAGAAAGATGTATCTCTGATGGAGCATGCATCGGTGTTTGCCCAACAAAGGCAATATTTTGGATGAGACCAATGGACTTTACTGTTGGACAACCAGTTCCACTCTACAAGAACTCAGTCTTCGTCAAAGGTTGGACCGAATTAATCGATTAGATTAGGTCATCATTTTTAATTTCTTTTTATTATTTTAGATTTTAACAAGGTGCCAAATTTACTATTATCTAATATGAGAAATACCTATTTCATATTTTCAGAAAAGTCAGTATTGGTAAAAATATTAACTCTACAACTTTATCATTAGAATTTAATTATCAGATTTTGAAAACTATTTTCTATTTTTAATTAAAATTGTGTGATAATCTAAAGTATCTTTTTAAATCGCTACAGGACACAGAATCATCATGAAACGAATTGAAGCTATAGTACAAAGTGAAGTTTCAAAGCAGGTTGTAAGAGCAATAAGAAAAGCAGGAGTTGGGGGAGTCACATTGATTCAATCTCTGGGGCAAGGAGCAGGTGAACGACCTGAAATTGGAGGACATCAAATTGAATTTAATTCAACTGATGTTATAGTTACAGTGGTTCATGATTCAATAGTGAATTCTGTGGTTTCAGCTATCATGGATGTTGCTCATACGGGACAAAAAGGTGATGGGAAAATTTTTGTTACAAATGTAGAAGAATCATATGATATTAGTACGAAAGAAAAATCATCTGAATTGATTTGATTGGATTTTCAGTTATTATTTAATTTTTAATATTATTAGGTATGTTCTTTCTGGAAACAAGATATCCTGAATAACCTGACTCTGGAGATGTGATTTCACTATCTATTTTTTTAAATATATAATCATCAAAAATTTTGGCGCTATCATAGAATTCTTCGCCAATAATCAATCTATTTGCAGGAGCAATTCTATTTATCTTGGCACAGCGATTTACAGTATTTCCAAAAATATCATTAACGGAAGATGTGGATGTTTTTGCTATTCTAACAATGCCATAAGTAGAACTAATTCTGTAATCAAAAATGGGCAGTTTTTGTTTTTCTAATTTTTTTACTATATTATCATGTAATTCACCTAAAGTTAAGCAACAATCAAGACATTTTCTTAATGTAGATTCTTCTTCTAAGTGTATAACTGGAAAATAAAACAATAATGCATCACCAATATTTTTTACTACTATACCACCAAAGTTTCTGACAGTTTCAGCAATAGAATTAAGAAAAATTTTATAAAATTCACTAGTTTCCGATTCAGATAATTTAGAAGTAATTTTTGTTGAATTCATAATATCTACCATACATACACAGTATTTTTCGCTGTAATCAGAAAATTGTAATAGAATATCTTCTTGTTGTTTTATGACATCTTCTTTTTCTTTAATTTCAATTAATGATTTCTGGAGTTTTTCAGTCATGGAATCAAATGCATAAGATAGCTCACCAATTTCATCTCTTGTTGTAATGTTGGTTCGAACATGAAAATCTCCACTTGCAACTTGATTTGCAGCATTTTTTAATTTTATTAGAGGTCGTGACATAGATTTTGAAATTATAAATGCAGTAATGATCATGATAGTTGTAATTATTAGACCTGTTTGAAAAATTCTATTTTGAAGTACTAAAATCGGTTGAATTGTTTCTGTTTCATCAATTTCTGCAAGCAAAATAAATCCCAAGTCCTTAGCACAGTATGAAGAACCATAGATGTTGATTTTTCTATAATCAGGATAAAATCCTGTAAATTCTTCTCCTTCTCTAAAACATTTTTGAACAGGAATAGTATCAACTTTTTGTTTGAAGATGGCATTGTTTATGAATCTAGATTCTGATAGCATTAAAAAGCCGTCATTTACAATGTAAACTTCTCCAGTTTTCCCTAGGCCACTTCTATCAAGTAAGATACTATCTAATGATTCAGTTCTCATTCTTGAGATAATTACTCCTATCGGATCATCATTTTTTTTACTATCTTGAGCAAAAATTGGAGAAACCACAATCATTTTCTTGCCGGTAGGCGTTGGCTCAAAATCAATAATTGATTTTTTTAATCCTTTTTGAAATAGCGGATCATGAAGAAAATTATTGTCAGTTAGTTTGCCAAGTGAAAAGAAAACTTTTCCATTTATTCCAATAATTTTTACATCTTCAAAACCAATTGAAAATCCAACTAGTGTTTGAAATGCTTGAATTTGAGTAAGAAAGTCTCTACGTTTACTTTCCATCACTTTATCAAGCTCATTTTCAGGTGTTTCATTTAATTCAGTAACAAGAATTTTTATCATTGGATCATTTGCTAGAATTTTATTTTGTTCAATTCGTGATTCAAAAAGAAGTCTTAGAGTATTACCACGTACTGTAGATTCACCAAGTAGAAGATTATTGGCTCTTTCTATTAGAATTTGTTCAGCATAGTTAAAACTCAAGTAGGCTGTAATTAGAAGTGTAACTACAGATACTATAATTACTAAAAGTATTAATTTTTTATCTATACTAAATGAAATTTGCAATTCAGTCCTTTGTTAATTTTATATGAATATCAATTCTTCTAGTATTTTCAACTATAATACCTATTTCCATGAAGGAAGTATGTAAATAATTATATTCCATTAAAGAAATTACTCATTTTAAAAAATAGATTTGTGTTTAACAACTAAATTAGAAGATTTAGATTAAATTTTTATTTTCTAGAGAATCTAAATTTGGAAGCCAATCCAACACTTTGGTTTTTTGTGGACTTTGATAAATTATCTAACATTTTATATGTAATTGTAAATCCGTTACCAACCATTGTAGCGTCTTTATCATATTCATTCTTGTTAGGTATGAATTCATCGGATAGATCCCTAATTTTTTTAGTTTTTATATCAAATAATCTAATTTCTTTACCATTCTCAAGTTTGATAATTGCATCATTACTAAGACTTTGAATTGAGAAATTTTCAAAAAATCTTATCATACCATCTTTTTTTAATTTGATTATAACATTATATGTGATTTTACTTCCATACAATAAAATTTCTCGTGCATTAATTTGAACATCATCTTCCAAATTAAGGACCATAATAGAATCAGCATCAAGAGAAACTGTATTGATAATATTTTCAGCGATGATTTTTCCTTTTGGTGCTGATATATGGGTTCGTTGTTCTATGATTTGGTAAATGCCAACTCTTCCTTCTGGATCTTCAATTTTATATTTTCTGCCAAAAATATTCCCAACTACAATATTACCATTATCCACAATGATTCTAGCTCCATTCTCAATTTTGTACTTATTTTCAAGTGGATTAATAAATTTGAAATCGCCTTTTGTGAGATGAATATTAGTTTTAAATTCTTCAGTCCAAGATGGACTTGTAATATTGCCCTGCATAATAATAGAGCCATCATAAGTTAGACTACCTGCCATAAAATTTCCTTTGATTGAAAGTGTACCATTAGCTTTTCTTTCAAGTTCAATTTCTCCAAGAGTTTTTGAACCAAATAGTCTAGTTGCAGTAGAATTTGTTCTAATCAAATCTGCTGTCCATTCTTCAGCTATTTTCATTTCTTTGGATAATTCTTGGCCTAAAATTCGATTTTTTCTCCGGATGTTCTCTTCTGAATCATTTGAATAGACTCTAGAATTTCTAATTTTTTCCGAATTTGTTTCAGGATATTTTTTACCGATTTTGAGATCTTCGTAGGCTTGTTTGATTTTAATGAATTGATCATTTTTTCCTCCTCTATCAGAATGATAGCGAAGTGCTAATCGTCTAAATGCATTACGAATTTCTTTCTCAGTTGAGTCTTCAGTTATTCCTAATATGTCATAGTTACTTTCCACCATTTCTCTCAGTTTTTGGTTATTCTTTGCATA
>JACRND010000001.1 GCA_016234975.1 Nitrosarchaeum sp.
CTTTTGGTGTTTTAGCAGCTTTTGGTGTTTTAGCAGCTTTTGGTGTTTTAGCAGCTTTTGGTGTTTTAGCAGCTTTTGGTGTTTTAGCAGCTTTTGGTGTTTTAGCAGCTTTTGCTTTAGGTTTTGCTTTAACTACAATAACCTCTTCAATTTCTGGTTGAGTTTCAGCAATTGCTTTTGCTTCAATAGAATCAGCTTCCACTCTTGCACGAAGTTTTGCTTTATACTTCAAGTTTCGTGGTTTTGTTCTTAATCTATATCCACAACACGGACACCAGAGACCTTCCCATTTGATGAATATTTCGCAAATTTGACATCGTCGTTGTCCAGAAGCGTACCTTCCAGTTCCAACAGGCTTTTGAGCCTTGTATCTAACGCAAATTCCTTTACAAGTCATCTTAGTAACATATTATAGAATTCATAACTATATAAGTATGGATCGATAAAATATTGAAAATATTAACAAAAATAATGAAATAATTTCAAGTTATAACACGATCAATATGATTTGTTTGCAAGAAAAATACTAAATCTTCAATAAATATGTATAGCTAGTTTGAAATGAATTTTTTTTAAAAAATATTAGATATCAAATAGTTGTTTGATTAAATTTGTAGAAAATAGACGGCACCAATTACAATATATGAGAAAATTAATTTGATGTATACAAAGGCAAAATAAAATGTCGGTAGCCTTCTCTCTGCGAGATATATTTTGCTGAGAGCATATCACGTTTTCCTCTCTGATTGAAATTTTTAATTTTGACACTGGTTTTACGTTCATCGACAAATTCCAACTCAAAAGAAGAACAAAATCTAAGATTAAGCATGGTTACTATTTCTTTTGCGATATTCATATTACCATTTCCGATTTTTACTATCTTGCGTTTGGCTCTCAAACCACCTAAAACTCGGATAATATGTAATACTAATTCTTCAACAGATGAATTAAATGAGCTTTCAATCTCTCGTCCAAAATAAAATATAGAAAGACCTGTTCTTTGTCCAGGATCAACTCCAATGATTAGATCTTGTTCATAGCCTAGAGATAGTTTTTGAATCATTAGTCCCCTGATAACTGTGGGGTGTTGCTCTAAGATATCCTCATGCAATATCGGTTTTTCACATTCTATAGGAGCTTCTCTTCTCGTGGTTAAAACCAGATGTCCGTCATAATTTGGAATATCTTCAGGAAGTATGGAATCAAAAGATAGTTTTAGAGTCTTTAGCGAAGTTGAAAATCTATAGTAGGGTTTGCCATACGTAGTCGCAATTCCAATACGAGTATTAAGTAATGGATCGATGTTTTAGAGAAATGAAATATTGGATTTAGGTTTATGCCTTCAAAACAGTTGACACGATATGTTTCACTGCTTCATCAAAATGTGCGTCAATATTTGATTGAATTTCAGATAGTTTCAATTGGCCTTCCTTGGCAATTTTTGCAGATTCTGTAGTTGCTTTTGCTTTAGAGGCATTTATGATTACTTCGGCTTCTTTTGTAGCTAATTCTCGTGTTTTGTCTAAAAGTTTGTCAATTTCATTTAATGCCTTTACTGATAGTTGTTTTTTCATGTCTGCAACTTTACTGTTAAGTGAATCCAGATCATCTTCTAATCCATTTAACGATTGAATAATTCCTGTTACTTTTGACTCAGCCATACTGCTCATGATGCTTCAATTTCCTCAAATCCATTACTTAAATCATTCAATTTTATCGTATTTTTAGGCACAAATAAGAACAAAAATCATCCAGAAGTCAAAAGTAGAATTGCTCTTGCTAGATCGCCCTTAGCTTCTTCCAGTGCATTTTTGGCCTTTTCTTCATCTACGCCGGCTTGTTGACTAACTAACTGAATATCCTCATCAGAAAATATTGGAACTTCTAGTTCTCGTTCTTCATAGCTATCCGCAGTAACTGTGAAAATAGAATTATCTTTTGCCTTCATCTCTGTAACGGATGGTTTTGATACAATGATCTCTTTTTTGTCAGTCTTAATGATTACCTCTTGGACATTTGGGATCTCTTTCATATCGAGTCCCATCTTATCCATCATTCTTCGCATTTCACGATTACCTCCGCGCATCATGATGATAATTCTCCACTACGACTTTTTAAACTATCTCTGACTCTAATGGCCATTCCCCTATTAAAGTCAGAAATCATTTCATAAGACAAAATTGCTTTTCCTACTGCAATTACCTTATCTTTATACAATACTGGAGTATCAGATGCAATTCGTATGTTTTTACCACACCATACAACATGTTTACAGAATACAGATTTTCCTTCTTCGATAAACGGTGCAGCATCTTGATTAATTTCCAAACAATTTTCTTTGAATTTCTTACTTTTCAATAAAATTTGAGCAAAATAAGGACTAATAGCAAGACCGCCATCAATTCTTAATGTACACAATAATTTTCCTTGATGTGTTACAGTTCTAATTCTGCCAGTTTTTCTTGAGAAAGTCATTTCAATATCTTTAGGTAAATGCTTTGAAACGCCTTCTCCAAATAATGCATCAAGTGTATGCTTTAATTTTAGAACTTGGTCCATAGGCACGATACGATCTTTTCTAAATATTAGTTCAATGCTGGTATATATTATTAGAACTAAACTATATAGATTGGATTTTTTAATGTAGTTTGTGGAAGAAAGAGAGGAAACAAGAAAAATTCAGTTTACAGGCAAGTCATCATACATAGTTTCACTACCTAAACAATGGGTTATGGATCTTGGGCTAAAACAAGGAGACCAAATTAGAATGATAAGAAAAGACTCATCAACATTAGAGATCTATCCACCAAAATTTGAACCAAGATCTCAAAAGAAAGAGGACGCTACAATTGAGATAGATGATGAAGAAACATCATCAATTGTAAGAAAATTAATTTCTTTGTATTTTTTAGGTTATAAAACAATCAATATCAAACCAAAAACTGGAAGATTAAGTCCAATTCAAAGAAATACAGTGAAAGAAGCTGTAAAAAGAATGTTGATGGGATCTGAAATTATTTCAGATTCCAGTGGTGGAATTACAGTTCAAGTTCTTGTTAATCTACTAGAACTCTCTGTTGATGGTGCATTCAAGCGAATGATTCATCTAGCTAAATCAATGTCAAATGATGCAATTTTAGCAATGAGAGAAAACAATTTGGAGCTTGCACAGGAAGTAATTAACACAGATGATGAAGTAGATAGATTTGGATTTTATATTATTCGACAGTTAAAGATTGCAATTCAAAATGAACACATGTTAAAAGAGATGGGTTTTAGAAATGCCAGAGATTGTCTTGGGTATAGATTGGTCGTAAAAAATATCGAAAGAACAGGGGATCATGCCGCATTTATTGCAAAAGATATTTTGGAATTCAAAAAACCAGTAAAGAAAGAAATAGTAGAAAAAATTCAAGAGATGAATGAATTTGCTTTATCCGTATTAGATGATTCATGTTTGGCATTATTCAAAGAGGATTATGTACAGGCTGAAAAAACAATTGAGAGGACAAATGAGATTGTAAAATATGAGAAAAAGGTAAGAGATGCATCAAAATCACTAAAAGATGATGAAGAGATCTATAGAATTAGAAGAATGACAGAAAACATTAGAAGAATTTCAGAATATGCTAGTGATATAGCAGAGATTGTTCTTAATATGAACATAGAAAAATCATTAAAGAAAACAGCATGATTATGCGTGAAAATAGGCTACCATAGGGACATTGTCAGATAATAAAAGAGATTCTCAGA
>JACRND010000150.1 GCA_016234975.1 Nitrosarchaeum sp.
AGCAGACATGTCTGAATCAAAAATTCCAACAGTTGTTGGTATCAATGTTCTAAAACAAAATGGCTTGGACGTAGAGGAATTAAAAAGACTATTGATTTACAATGCCTCAGTAGAATTTACTGCCTACTACTATTTCACCAATTTGAGAGCACATTGTACAGGCTTGGAAGGAGAAGGACTCAAAGGAATTATCGAGGACGCTAGACTAGAAGATCTTAGCCACTTTGAATCATGTCTTGAGAGAATATACCAATTAGGTGGTTCTCTTCCAAATGATGCAACAGAATTCATCAAGATGTCAGGATGTGAGTTCTTACAGCTTCCAGCAAATCCAACAGATCACAAGGCAATACTAGAAAAATGTCTCAAAGCCGAACAAGGAGCAATTGTCAACTGGGACAAAGTCTGCAAGATGACTTTGGGAAAAGATCCTACAACATATGATATTGCAAAAGATATTTTGGCAGAAGAGATCGAACATGAGTCATGGTTCCTAGAATTAATCTATGGAAGACCATCAGGACACATGAGAAGAAAATATTCTGGAGAAAGACCACACACCAGAAAACATTCTAGAGCACTTGATATGGCATAAATGCCAGATCAAATTCTTTTCTTTTAATTAAAAATGAACCAACTGGTTAGCTTTTAGCTGATCAGGCATAATAAATAGAAAAAACGCGTAATAGTCACATGGTAAAACAGATTAGTCTTGATGCTTGGCAAATTCAGCATCTAACAGATCTATTAAAAAAGGGCTCAGAGATTGTTGCAAAAACCAACAGACCAATTGTACTTTATAGACAGACATTAGAAGAAGAAGAAGAGTCCTACGAAGAAATTGTGTGTACACTTGCCAAAGATTATGTAATTGAGCAATTAGTTACATCAGGCGGAGTACTAGTTCCAAGTTTTCATCAACAGTTTGTTTTTATAATTGAAGAATTTCCACAGGAATTACTGAGAAAAAGTCGTGATCGATTTTTGCAAGTAATTGATTTTCTTGAAGAGCAGCTAAGTTAGCGTCATAATTAATAAAGATCGTAAAAATGATGGCTTTTGCATGCGTTTACTAGAGTTTCAGGCAAAGGAATTATTCAGAGAATACGGGATTAATCTTCTTCCAAGTAAGGCATCGACCACTATTGAAGAAGGTAGAAAACATGCAAAAGAGTTAGGATATCCATTTGTGATTAAAATTCAGGTTCCAGTAGGAGGCAGAGGAAAAGCTGGTGGCATTCAAAAATGTCAAAATGATGATGAGCTTGAGCTAAAGTATCCTCAAGTTTTAGGGTTAACAATCAAAGGAGAAAAGGCACGAGCAATTTTACTTGAAAAGATGGCAGATATCAAAAAGGAGTTGTATCTGTCATTGTTTTTGAACCGTTCAAAAAGATGCTACACAGTTATTGCATCGCCTGATGGAGGAGTGGAAATTGAATCAGTCAAAAATCAAATCATAAAAGAGGTCGGTCTGGGAAATGTTTCAGAACAAGTAGCAAGAGAGGTCGCAAAAGAGATGAAACTAGAGGGAAGATCAGTTGATGACTTTGTAGAAATTTTGCAAAAGCTAGCAAAACTCACAGTTGAAAAAGAAGCTGAATTGGCAGAAATAAACCCACTTGCAATTATGCAAGACGGTTCTATGATGGCATTAGATGGAAAATTTGTAACAGATGATAACAGTAACTTTAGACACGATGAATTACAAAAATATCAGGAAAAAACAGAGATTGAAGAAAGAGCAGAAAAGAGTGGATTTTCACTAGTAGAATTAGACGGAGATATTGCAGTTGTCGGAAATGGTGCAGGATTGGTAATGTCCACATTGGATATGTTGTCAGATAACGGTGGCAAACCAGCATGTTTCTTAGATGTTGGTGGCGGGGCAACAACTGAATCAGTTTATGAGGCACTTACTTTGATTAGCAAAATGAACAGAGTCAAAGGAATATTGGTTAATCTTTATGGCGGAATTGTAAAAACGACTGTAGTTGCAGAAGCATTTCTTAAAGCATATGATGATAAGTTGATCAATCTCCCAGTATTTGCAAGACTAAAAGGCACTGAATCTGAAAAAGCAAAAGAGATGCTAAAAGAGTCTAGGACCAAAATTTATGATTCAGTAGAAGAGGCAATTAATGCGGCAGTTATGGGGATTAAAAAATGACAGACATTTTCAAACTGCTAAGAGGGACTCCTGAAGATCCAGATTACAAGAAAAAAGGTGTAATTGTTCAGGGAATTACAGGAGCATATGGATCATTGCATGCAAAAAATATGATAGCATATGGTACAAATATTGTTGCAGGTGTAACTCCAGGAAAAGGAGGTCAGAAATTTGAAGACAAAGTTCCAATTTACAACACAGTCAAAGAAGCAGTTGATGCAACGGGTGCAAAAATTTCGATTGTTTTTGTGCCAGCAAAATTCTTTTTGGGAGCTGCAAAGGAAGCACTTGAAGCAGGAATTAAACTACTAGTAGCAATTCCAGAACACATTCCAGTTAGAGACACTATGGAAGTTCTAGATTTGGCAAACAAAAAAGGATCTGTAATTATTGGACCAAATACTCCGGGAATAATGATTCCAGAATTAATAAAGATAGGAATTATGCCACCAACGCCATTTAAGGCAGGAAAGATTGCAGTGTTATCAAAAAGCGGCACGTTACTTTATGAGATTTCTGATGCACTAACAAATGCAGGATTTGGACAGTCAATAACAATAGGAATTGGAGGAGACCCGATTAACGGAACACGGATGATTGATGCATTTGAGATGGTCAAAGACATTCCAGATTTGGAAGGATTGGTAGTGGTAGGAGAAATAGGAGGAGATTCAGAAGAAATTTTAGCTCAACGTATCATAGACATTGGATTCAAAAAACCAACTGTTGCATATATTGCAGGAAGAGCAGCACCAAAAGAAAAGAGAATGGGTCATGCAGGAGCAATAGTAATGGGAACATACGGTTCTGCAGAATCCAAGGTCTCCATGTTTAACAAGGCAAACATACCAGTAGCAAAGAGACCTTCCCAAGTACCAGTATTACTAGCAGGAAAAATGCAGCAATCCGATTAGAATAAAAGAGAGAGATTAAGGAGAAAATCAAATGCCCATTACAGATCCGGAGAAAAAACGCATTGCACAAACTGCTCGTCTAGTTATGAAAATATGCTTTAACTGTGGATGTAGAAATGACATTAATGCAACCAGATGCAGAAAATGCAGAAATCCATACTTGAGATTAAAGAATAGAAATCTTGGCGTCAAAAAGTAGAATTAAAAATTCATCAATCTTTGCCTGTATTGTATAATTGCTGATTTTATCCGTGGTTGGTATTGGGAGATAAATGACCTTACAGTACTTTCATTTTCTAATTCCTCAAGACTCAATTGCAAGTCATCAGGCAATTGCTCGTTCATTTGATAAAGCACTTTAGCTGCTTCGATGTATTGACCCAAATTTGCTGCATAATCAAATGCCAGTTGCATTCGTTCAACTAGTGCATCAAATTCATGTAAAGACATGCATGATTTTTTGATTTTCAGTAGAAAAGGGCAAGGTTATCATGATATCAGACAGGCAAGGGACAAACCTAAAGACAAAAAAGATGCTTGTTTTGTAATTTTGTTGGACCGGTTGTCTAGTGGTTAGGATGACGCACTCACACTGCGTAAGGAAGTATTCCCGCAAAGGTCATGGGTTCAAATCCCATCCGGTCCACTACAAGTCCTCAAATTCAAAAACCATGCAGAGAAAAAGATGAGAGTAACAAAAGAATTTCAAATAGTAATGATCCCAAAAAAAGTTAGCTTGTGGAAACACAAAAGCATATAAGATAAATCTAGATTTTTGTGCCAACCGTGGACCAGATAGAACCAAATCCAAAATCTAATCAAAAATTACATGATGAGAAGATTAAAGTAGCAATCATATCAATAATTGCATCAGCTGCACTCACCATTCTAAAACTAGCAGTTGGGTTTTCTAGCAATAGCCTCGGTATCTTGTCAGAGGCATTTCATTCTAGCCTGGATGTTATTGCCGCAGTGATGACATTTTATGCAATTCGCATGGCAATGCGACCACGTGATTTGAGATATACCTATGGTTATGCAAAACATGAAAGCTTAACAAGTCTCACTGAAATAATTTTATTATTCATTGTAGCAGGATGGGTGTTTTACGAAGGAATCAACAGAATATTTTTTGAGTCAATCTATCCCGAGATAACTATTTTTTCAATAGGAATAATGATTGTGTCAATCATAGTAGATTTTTGGAGATCTGGTGCATTATACCGCGTTGCAAAAAAATCTAAAAGCCAAGCACTGGAAGCAGATGCACTTCATTTTAAAGCAGACATGTTGACCTCGACAATTGTTCTAATCGGACTATTGATTGTGTTTTTTTTCAAAATCCCTAATGCTGATGCATATGCTGCAATTGTCGTTGCGGGAATGATAATTTATACATCGCTTGGCCTTGGCAGAAGAACACTTGATGTTCTTTTGGATAAGGCACCCAAGGGAGTCTACACGCAGATAATAAGATCAGTGTCTGATCTCGAAGGAGTTAGTAGAGCATATGATGTTCGTATAAGACAGGTAGGACCACAGACTTTCATAGATTTACATATTGAAGTGCCACGAACATACACTCATTCCAAAGCACATGATGTTGCTACATCAGTGGAAGAAAAAATAAGAAAAACAGTTCCTTCATGCGATGTTCTAGTACATGTGGATGCAATAGAGGGTAAAAATGAAACAATTATGGACAGAGTCAGACTTGTCGCAGCTGAAACTGAGGGAATAAAAAACATTCATTCAACATACCTGTCTAGTTCAGTTGAAAAAGACGAATCAAAAAACAAAGACATGCATCTCTATTTGGATGTGCAGATGGATAACAACTTAGAATTTAGAAAAGCGCATGAACTTATTGACAAATTTGAAAACCAAGTTAAACAAAAAATTCCAGAAATTAAAAACATAACAACGCATATTGAAACCGAAGTTGACGAAAATATTCCGGTAGGAACGGAAAAACCAGCTGATAAATCCATTTTAGAAACAATACGAAATTTAGCCTTATCGATAGAGACCGTAAAAGAATGCAAGGATATTGGAATGATATCTGTAAATGATGAACTGCACATCACACTTACGATAAAAATTTCGACATCTGAAAATTTGACCGTAGATGATGCACATAAAATTGCCACCAATGTTCAAAACTTGATCATAAAACATGTGGGAGCATCAAGAGTAATAGTACATACAGAACCCACAGAATAACATCACTAAAAACAAATTCAAGTTGTAGAATGCTCCTTTAGAATATTAATCCACAAAAGAGAATAAAATTATGGATTTTGGGTTTAGTTTTTTTTCATCACTAATAATTTTCATAGTTGTTTATGGACTGATTATTTTTAGAAATGTGAGAGGAGTAAACTTCCCAATATGGGCAAGTATGACTTTTGGAGCTATTGCAGTTTTAGTTTTGCAAATTATTACAATTGATGATGCATTTTCAGCCATAAATTTTGATGTGGTATTTTTTCTTCTTGGTATGTTCATTCTAGTTTCAGGTTTAGAGTCTTCTGGAATGTTAAATTATATTGTAAATAGAATTTTGTCATTTGCAAAGACCCCTAATCAAATTTTGTTTTTTATTTTATTTGTGATGGGTTTAATGTCTGCATTTCTTATCAACGATACAATTGCTCTTGTGGCAACGCCGATTGTAATAGGATTAGCAAAGCCAATGAATATTCGCCCAGCTCCAATGCTGATCTCTTTAGCATTTGGAATTACAATAGGCAGCATGATGACTCCAATGGGCAATCCGCAAAATTTGTTAATTTCCCTTCATAGCGGAATGGAGTTTCCTCTTTTTACTTTTCTTAGATATCTTTTTTTGCCAACTATGGCATGTTTGCTAACTACCTATTTTATCATAAAATGGTATTACAAAAAGGAATTTTCAAACGCAGTTATGTCACAAATTGTAATTTCAAAAGTAGTTTTAGAATCAAGCCTTGCAAAAAAATCATCAGTTCTAATCATCATTACGGTGATAGGATTCTTTGTTGTCGGATTGATAAAATTATTTGGCATTTCAACTGAATTGAATTTCAGTCATATTGCAATGTTTGGAGGAATTTCATTGCTTTTGATTAGCAACAAAAAGAAACAGATCATCAAAGGGGTCAACTGGAAAATAAGCGTATTTTTTGTAGCCATGTTTGTGTTTATGCAAGGTGTATGGAACGGAGGAATCATTGAACTATTTCAAATGATCTTGCCATTTGATACAAATCCAAACTCACCTACATCGTCAATTAACATAATTGGGACAAGTATTCTGACAAGTCAGGTGGTTAGTAACGTACCTTTTGTAGCAATATCCATTCCAATTTTACAAAGTTATGGTTTTTCATCAATGGATACAATATCATGGATTGCACTTGCAGCAGGAAGTACAATTGCTGGAAACTTGACTATTTTGGGGGCTGCAAGTAATGTAATAATTTTAGAAGCGGCGGAAAGAAGACACAGTGTCACTTTTACGTTCAAGGAATTTTTTAAAATTGGGGCTATAGTGACTGCTACAAATATGTCGATTCTAGTATTTTTTATAACATTTCCTTTCTAGTCAATATCAATCCATGAGAATAAAGAGAACAGAACTGATACGTGTGTCAGAAGTTCAGTAGGACTAGTCTAAAGCACTCATCTGCTTATTTTGTAAATTCTTAAAATAACTAGTGTGAAAGCATTTTTTCTACTTGAAATGTTCTAAAACCAAGTTTTCATTTAGTCATTTCAACAGACAATTTTTCAATTTGACCAGTGATTAGCAAATACAACTGTCTAAAGAAATTCATATATGTGTCACCGACAAAATCTGTTCTTTATCGCCAAAACATGTTTTACATTCTAGGCAGTTTGGGCATACCATCCATACAGGATTGTAACTGCTTCCTTTGACTCCCTTGTAGATTATCTTATACTTTGGATAATGTCGCTCTTCACAGACATTCATTGTATTGTCGCCTGTGTTTGTTGTTTTATTTTCATGACAATCTGTTTTGTCATTTTTAGTAAATCAGACATATCAGAATTTATCTCAAATTGTTCTACCATGAGGACAATTACAAGATGCGATAAATAATCATGTGTCTGTTTAAAAAGTTACAAAGTCCA
>JACRND010000151.1 GCA_016234975.1 Nitrosarchaeum sp.
ATTCTTTCTTAATTACTTTTCACAGAATAAAATTGGTTATGGAAGAACAAAAGAAAGGTACATTGATTTTAGATTTATCTGATCCAAGAACAGTTGATGAAGGAATAACTGCACTTCCAGGAATCAAATTATTATTCAGAGATCAAATTGCTGAGATATATGAAGAAAACGTAAAAGCTAGGGCCGGTATAGTACCTGCTGTAGAAAAAATAATTGATAAGGAAGTTCCAATTCTTGAAGAAACAATGAAACGAATTTACATCTAATTTTTTGATTAGTTATTTTGTGTAATAACGAAATGAAAAATCAGTAAATGTGGATGCTTCTTATTTTTTTCTAAGGATAAATTGCATTAAAGCCTCTTTTGAGTAATCTATACCATGTATATCGTCAGTATGTTTTGCAAATTCTTCTATTACTTGCTCTATTTCACCCTCAGATACAAAATCACACTCAAAACCATAGTCACTACATTTTAGTTTAGCCATGCTTGTCATGAAATCTCTGGGTATAAATATCAAAAGATAGTGCTTCTCATAAAATAGCATAATTCTATTAATAGTTCAAAAAGTGAATCTCTGTTACATTCCTTGTTGCAATACCTTCCTTTCCAAATTATTTAATCTACTTTTTTATTTTTATGTATAAATTTGATCCGTGTTTATCTGAGGATATCTAAAATTGAAATTTAACAGAAATACATTTATCCAAAGTAGCAAAAATTACTCTGTATGGTAGTAGAACATAAGGCAAAAATTACTTACATGCAATTACTTAAAGAGGATCTTGTTGTTATTCGTTTAGTCCCAAATGATGGTATGCCAAAATACACGACAGGCCAATTTCTTACCATAGGACTGCCAATACCTTCTGAACAAAAGATCGTTCGAAGAGCATATTCAATTGCATCCCATCCTGAAAACCGAGATTATTTTGAATTTGTAATTAGATGGGTTAGGAAGCCTTTACCTGGTCGCGTTACAACTGAATTATTTTATGCAAATGTTGGTGATGAAGTATATTTGGGAGATCCTACAGGTAACGCTTTAACAATTGATGATAAATTACCAAACGGTAAACCTGATAATAGAAGAATTGTTTGTGTTGGAGGTGGAACCGGTCTTGCACCATTTATCGCTTTTGCTAAACATCTACATGATACTGGAGATAAAAGAGAAATCATTGTTCTTCACGGTGCAAGTTACGTTGATGAGCTAAGTTACAAAGAATTACTGACAGATTTAGAAAATGAAAGTGTTGAGAGAGGAAAAGACCAATGGAATTTCAGATATAGATCAGCTATAAGTAGACCAAAAGAATTCTTTAACAGATCTTGGGCAGGTCATGTAGGTAGAGTAGAATCATTCTTCAAACCAAACAAAAATGGTATTTCACCCTTAGAAGAAATGGTTGGAGAAGAAATCACTCCTGCAAATACTAAAGTCTACATTTGTGGATATCAGGGTACAATTGATGGAGTTATTGAATACTTGGGACCAAAAGGATTTGTTACAAAAGAAGAAAAACGTAAAGACGGAAGTTATGAAATTAAGTATGAATCATACGGATAGATAAAACCATAGTTATTGTATTCTCTTCGTTTTGTTTAAAATCTAATTTTTTTAATAATATTTTTTTGATATGTTTTGATTCATGATTGTCTTATGAATAATCTTTATTTTTTTATTTGTGAAATAACATCATCTATGATTTTTTGATTCGCTGCTGCAATGAATGACACTCTTGTTTTGTAACTAAGATCTGCATCAAGAGGATTCAAATCTGCATCCAATAATAATCCGCCTGCTTCCTTTACTATCACATATCCTGCAGCTATATCTTGAATCCTGATTTTATCTCTTAAATCTATAAAAATATCCATTAGTCCTCTTGCAAACAAAGCCATTTCTAATGCATTTGCACCAAAATGCCTTATGTGATTATGTTGTTCAAATATCGGATGTAATCGTTTCATCAATTCAGATGTGGCACCTGAAGTGTTTATTCCAATAATTTTGTAAATCGGTTCTTTATCATGAACTCTAATTTTTAATTCATTCAAAAATGCTCCCTTACCTTTTGATGCCCAATACATATCTCCATTTGATAGATTTGTTATTACTCCATCTGTAATAGAACTCAATTTATCTTCAGTTGCAAATGCTAACGAACTACAGAAAAATGGAACCCCTCTCACAGCATTTGCTGAACCATCAATTGCATCCATAATGACAAACCCTTTAGGATTTTCAGACAATTCCACTCTACCACACTCTTCTCCCAAAACAATACATTCAAAGTTAATTTCTTTAAGATAATCTAACACTGTTTTTTCAGCAATAATGTCTATATTGCGTGAAATATCCCCTCCTGCACCTCTTCCAAAATCTCCCGCGGCATCATCTGTTCCTGCTAAATCTTTTACATTTTCATAAATCCGTTTTGAAACCTCGCGAAGAATTTCAATAACTTCCATTATTTTCTTTTTCACTATTCGTAATTTAAGTGAAAGAAATTTCTAATTTTGAAAGCATAAATAACAATAAAGCAGCTCATCGTATGTGAGTGGAAAAGATCAATCCGTTGTAAGCAAAGAATCTTTGATGAGTACAAAACCTGGAAAACAAATTATGAAACAAGGATTGTTCAAATCTAAAGGTTACAAATTATTTACTCAATACAAAGAAGAAACAGAAAATGAATTTCCAAATTTTGCAGATAGATTTGCTAAAGATCTCCTACGTGAAATCAAATCTGATTCTTCTCCAAGCTCAACACAACAAGCATTTGGGAATGAAGTAGGCTCTACTGAAATCATTCTTCAAGCCTCTGAAATCAATAATATAAAATCAAAATTAGAAAGTCCCAATGTAATTAAAGATAGAGTGCTTCGTATTTTAAATTCAAATTTTGTAAAAATGACTTTTCCTGTATTTAATGCGTTATTTGATGGAGCCTCAAATTATACTGGAAAAAAAGATCCTCAGTTAAGACGAGATGTTGTTGAAGGTCACATTCTAGCAATTGATCTTAGTGAACCAATGGATAGAATTGTAGACAAGGATGAAGACTTGGAATATCTTGATGATTACAAACTAATGAATCCATATATTTTGAAATTAGCCCGAGATAAAATTTCTAAAGGCGGCGATGAAGTTCTAAAAGAATTTGAAGAAGGATTCAAAGATGCCAGAATAGGTCAATATCTTGATGAAAAATTAAAATCAAAACCGACTAAGATTACCGAAGAAGAAATGAACTTGTCTTACAAAAAATATCGATCCGTAATGGGAACAGCTGGAAGAAATATGGCTCTGGCAGAAAGACCTCTTGGAGAAATTTTCTATCTGGGAATGGCACGAGCTGCTGAAGGCGTTGGATGTGGAAATGAAATTGAAGATTCAATCAGAAATGGATTTGTAAAAATTCCATCTTGGCCATTGTATTACACTCTATTGTCAAATGATGTCAAAAAAGGATTTGAAATAACATTAGAAAAAAGCAATTTATATCTTCAAGATGCTCGTTTAGCACTTAAATTATTGCCTAAAGAATTTTCACATACTGAATTTTTAGAATTTTTGTTTTTGACTGTTGAACATTATAATCAATATTGGTACAATCAATTACAAAAAGCAAACAAATGGTCAGAATTTGAGTCTAAACTCCCTAAGTGATTAAATTGATGTGGTCTGAAAAATATAGGCCTCAAAATATTTCTGATATGATTGGTAATGAAGAATCTAGATCTTCAATAATTGAATGGTTCACAAAATGGAAAAAAGGCACAAAACCACTTCTGCTAGTTGGTCCGCCTGGAATTGGGAAAACAACAATTGCATATCTTACTGCGAAACAATTCGGATATGATATGATTGGATTGAATGCAAGTGATGTGAGAAGTAAATCTAGAATTAATGAGATTCTCTCACCTGTATTGAGTAATGTTAGCGTATTGGGGATTCCAATGATTTTCATTGATGAAGTTGATGGAATTCACGGCAGAGGGGATTATGGTGGTGCAGAAGCACTAATTGAAATTTTAAAGGAACCTACTGTACCAATCATACTAGCTGCAAATTCCGATGCCTCAGATAAAATGAAAAGTATCAAAAAAGCTGTTAAAACAATATCATTCAAACCGCTCCCTTCACGTCTTTTGAAAATATATCTTGAAAATATTTTAAAAAAAGAGAATGCAAAACTGAGTCCTGGATCTATGATAAAAGTAATTGATAGATCACGAGGCGATATTCGTTCTATGATTAATCTAACCCAATCCCTTGTTACAGGATTTAATCCTCAAACCGAAAAATCATTTGAAAGCATAAATGTAGAAGATGGTATTAATGCATTTTTTAAAGCAAATTCAATTGATGAGGCTAGAAGTGTTTTGTATTCTATACAAATTGATCCAAAATTAAAAATAGATGCTTTTTACTCTAGCATTATCACTAGTAATTTAGATAACTATACACTCGCAAAACTCTTAGAAGTTATTTCTGAAGCTGATGTACTTTATGGAAAAATTATGAAAACTCAAAATTGGAGATTACTACGTTATCTCAATGAAATTCTGATTGGATTATATAAAAATGATGAACGAATAAGATATGCTCAATACAACCTTTCATGGCTACTTTTAAATCGTATTAGATGGGATGGAAAAAAAATCAAAGCATTATCTTCTATCATGGCAAAAAATTTACATCTGTCATCCAGTACATTTGTTACAATATGTTTTCCATATGTATTATTTTGTATAAAAAATAAAAAATTAAAATTGGAACTAGATACTTTTGATGATATTATTGAAAAGGAGATTGAATTAATCCAATGAGCTGGAGAAAAATTCCAATGAAGTTTCCAGGTACTTGTATTGTTTGTAATGAAAAAATTGATGTAAATGAAATTGGATTATGGGCAAAAGGATTAGGGGTAAAACATGAAAAATGTGCCCAAATAAATGAACTTCAGTGCATTGTTTGTAGAAGGTCAGCTGGATGTTCACAGTGTGAATTTCAAGATACTTGCGACATTCAAAGGGTTTCTCAGTTATGTATATGCAAAAAATGCAGCGAAGAGAAAAATCCTTTTGATTCTTATCAAAAGTCTGTAAAAAAGAATTTTCCACTCTTAAATTTGAATTCATACATTAATAGTCAGTTCAAAACCGTCCGATCTGAATGAATGTCTTTAAAATAATCAACACATGTTCTAATAAATTCTAAAAAAATCAAACTAAATTAATATAGGAAGATTTCTTTTCTACAATATCTGATGCACTTCGAGAAAATTGAGGAATATTCTAAGAGAAACAAAATATCATTACAGGGTGGAGGGCAAGATAAAATTAAAGATCAGCATGATAAAGGTAAATTAACAGCTCGAGAGAGAATTGATCTTTTATTAGATGCTGGTACTTTTACTGAAATTGATCCACTCACAACTCATCATTATCATGAATATGACATGCAGAAGAAGAAATTCTACACTGATGGTGTTGTTGGTGGTTATGGAACAGTAAATGGTAGACAAATTTTTATCTTTGCTTATGATTTCACTGTACTTGGCGGTACCCTAAGTCAAATGGGAGCTAAAAAAATTACAAAATTAATGGATCATGCAGTTAAGGTAGGTTGTCCCATCATTGGAATAATGGATTCAGGAGGGGCAAGAATTCAAGAAGGAATTATGAGTCTTGATGGATTTGCTGACATTTTTTACCATAACCAATTAGCTTCTGGTGTTATTCCACAAATCACTGCAAGTATTGGTCCTTCAGCTGGCGGTTCTGTATATTCACCCGCAATGACTGATTTTGTTATTATGGTTGACAAAGCAGGAACTATGTTTGTAACTGGACCTGATGTAGTAAAGACTGTTCTGGGAGAAGAAATTTCATTTGATGACTTAGGTGGAGCAATGACACATGGAATAAAAAGTGGTGTTGCACATTTTGTTGCGAAGAATGAATACGAATGCATGGATTATATAAAAAAGTTAATCTCTTTTCTTCCACAAAATAATACAGAAGAACCACCAAAAATAAAAACTGATGACGATCCAAACAGACTTGATCATAATATAATCAATATTATTCCTGATAATCCTTTACAGCCATATGACATGAAAGAAATTATTCTCTCTGTTGTTGATGATCATGAATTTTTTGAGGTCCATGAATTATTTGCACCAAATATTGTTGTCGGTTATGGTAGATTGAATGGTAAAGTCATTGGCATCGTTGCTAATCAACCATTGCATCTTGCTGGTGCACTTGATATTGACTCATCAAATAAAGCAGCTAGATTCATTAGGTTTTGTGATGCATTTAATATTCCAATTATTACATTTGTAGACACTCCTGGTTACATGCCAGGTTCTAACCAAGAGCATAATGGTATCATTAGACATGGCAGCAAACTTCTCTATGCTTATTGTGAGGCAACTGTTCCTCGAATTACACTTGTAATAGGAAAAGCATATGGTGGTGCATACATAGCTATGGGAAGTAAAAACCTAAGAACTGACGTGAATTATGCATGGCCAACTGCACGATGTGCCGTATTAGGTGCTGAAGCAGCTGTAAAAATTATGTATAGAAAGGAACTATCTAGCGCAGATAATCCTGAAGCTCTTAAAAAACAACTAATAAGTGAATTCTCAGAAAAATTTGAAAATCCTTACGTTGCAGCATCTCATGGTACTATTGATAATGTAATTGATCCAGCTGAAACAAGGCCCATGTTGATCAAAGCTTTAGAAATGCTTGCAAACAAAAGAGAAAAACAACTTCCAAGAAAACATGGAAATATCAATTTGTGATTAATATGATTGAGAAGGTTCTTATCGCAAATCGAGGAGAAATTGCTTTACGTGTAATTAAGACATGCAAAGCACTTGGAATCAAAACTGTAGCCGTATACTCTGATGAGGATTACAATTCTTTACATGTCAAACAAGCGACAGAAGCATATCATATTGGTGAGGCTGCTCCTGCAAAATCTTATTTGAATCAAGAAAAAATCATTGAGACCATATTATCTTCTGGTGCAGATGCCATACATCCTGGTTATGGCTTTCTTTCAGAAAATTCTGACTTTGCGAGTAAATGTGAAAAAAATAAAATAAATTTTATTGGTCCATCTGCAGCATCTATGGATCTTTGTGGTGATAAGATGCAATGTAAATCTGCTATGTTAAAAGCAAAAGTTCCAACTGTACCCGGAAGCCCCGGCCTTGTAAAAGATGTTGAAGAGGCACTAAAAATCGCAAACGATATTTCATATCCAGTACTGCTAAAATCTGTTTTTGGTGGAGGTGGTCGTGGAATCAGACTAGTAAACAACGATAAAGAATTACGAGAAGGTTTTGAAACAGTTACAAGTGAATCCATTTCAGCAGTTGGAAAATCTGCAATAATTGTTGAAAAATTCCTTCAAAAAACTAGGCATATTGAATATCAAATGGCCCGAGACAAACATGGTAATGCTGTTCATATATTTGAAAGAGAGTGCTCAATTCAAAGACGTAACCAAAAACTCATCGAACAAACACCCTCACCTATAGTTGATCAAGAAACAAGAGATAGAATTGGCGAATTGGTTGTCAAAGCATCCAAGGCAGTTGATTATACTAATCTTGGTACTGCAGAATTTCTTAGAGCAGACAATGGTGAATTTTATTTTATAGAAATCAATGCTAGATTACAAGTAGAACATCCAATTACTGAACTCGTATCTGGATTAGATCTCGTTAAACTACAAATAGATATTGCAAATGGTGAACCACTCCCATTCAAACAAAAAGATCTCAAAATGAATGGCTATGCAATTGAATGCAGAATAAATGCAGAAGATACATTCTTAGATTTTGCTCCTTCTACTGGTCCTGTCCCTGATGTAACCATCCCATCAGGACCAAGTGTTAGATGTGATACTTATCTTTATCCTGGATGTACTGTATCTCCATTTTATGATTCTTTGATGGCCAAACTTTGTACATGGGGTCAAACATTTGAGGAGTCAAGAACCAGACTGCTCAATGCTCTAAATGATTTTTACATTCAAGGCGTTGAGACCTCAATACCCCTTTACAAAACCATTTTGAATACTGATGAGTATAGACATGGAGATCTTTCTACAGATTTTCTAAATCGCTATAATATTATTGATAGATTAAAAGAAGATATGAAAACCGAAAAAATTGAAAAAAGTGAAGCTGCTTTAGCAGCTGCTATTATTTATTCTGAATATTTTAAGAGTAGAATCCAAAATTCTATTTCTAGTAATTCCACTTGGAAAAATAAACTGGATTGATAATAAATGGATTATAAAATAAAAGATACTGAAAAAACATTTGATGGTGAAATCACTGAAAATCTTGGTAACAATGAATATGTGATTAAAATCAATTCTGATAAACATAAAATAAAAATTCTAAAAATGGATTCAAAAGGAATTGAATTTGTTCTAGGTCAAAAATACCATAGAGCAAAATATCTTGAAAATTCAACAAATGAAATGAACCTCATAATTGATAATGTACCAATTACACTTAACATGCATACTAATTTTGATAAAATTGTTTTCAAAAATTCTGGTGCTAGTAGTTCCTCTGATGCTCAACTAACATTAAAAAGTCAAATTCCAGGTAAAGTTGTTTCTATCGCTGTTCAAGAAGGTGACTCTGTAAAACAAGGAGATGTAATTTGTACTCTAGAATCTATGAAAATGCAAGTATCTGTTAAATCTCACAAGAATGGTTCCATCAAATCTATCAAAATTAAAGTTGGTGGAACCGTAGCTAAAAACGACATAGTTGCAGAAATAGAATAAAAAAGAAATTTACTTCTCTATTTTAGGAATTTTTTAATTTCTTCATAATCTGGTTCTTTCAATGGATTTTCAGATACCCATTTGTACCCAATTTTTCCATCTTCCATTATTATGAACACAGAACGTTTTGCTGCATTGTAATCTTTGATGTGTAGTAGATCTGGCATTAAAACATCGTAATCACGAATTGTTTTACTATTATAATCTGCCAGTATTGGAAAATTGAAATTATGTTTTTGTGCAAACGCCTTGTTGGCAAATGGCCCATCATTACTTATTGCAACTACTTGGGCGCCAAGATTTGATAACTCACTCCAAGAGTCTCTAAACACACATAGCTCATTTTCACAAATAGGAGAGCTTGCAGCAACAAAGAATGACAATATGATTTTTTTACCCCTGAATTCATCCATGGTCCTCATTTTGAGATCTGTATCTGGAAGTTCAAAGTTAGGAGCAATATCTCCAACATTCAATAACATGATCGCATTTAGTGGTTATCCTATTTAGTACTTTACAAAAACTACTTTTCTAAAATTTGAATTAAAAA
>JACRND010000157.1 GCA_016234975.1 Nitrosarchaeum sp.
ATTTTCCAATTCAGCTAAAATAGAAGAAGTCACAGGATCAAACATGCATTCAATCACTTTCTCTCTATCAAAAACATCTTCCATTTCTAATCATCATCTTTATGTGAATTTATAACTTTTCTAATTAGAGAGGTACGTCATTTACACCAAAAGATAATTAATAAAATAACATAATTACAATTAATGCAGAAATTATGTATTAAAGATACATCTGGGAAAGGGGAACATTGTTTTTGCATAGAAATAGATGTCCAAAGAGGAGTTAAGAAATGCTGTAAATGTAGTCAATGGAATGTACAAGGCAAAGACTGGACAGAAGATTCAGATTTTAGATAAATGTAGAAATTTAACTTAATATCTTAGATCGGAGGCTAAAATAAGAAATTAAGTGTGAGAACTACAATATGTGATTCTCTTTGAAATGCATCTAATTAACGCCTAGCATGGTTTTTATCGGGGTAACTAAGAATTTTTGAATACTTGAGCACTCAAGAATTCAGACACATTGTTAGGATTGTGGGAAATGATATTCCTGGAGCCAAAAAGGCTATTGTGGGATTAACCCAGATTAAAGGAATAGGATATAATTTTGCCACAGCAATTCTAGATACTCTAAAAATTAATACCAACACAAATATCGGTTTTCTATCTGAATCTGATGTTCAATCAATTGAAAAATTAATCACCAATCCAATAGCAGGAAATTTTCCAGTGTGGTTTCTTAACAGAAGAAAAGATGTAGAGACCGGAGCAAATATGCATCTATTAACATCAGATATTCCTTTTACTTTAAGAAATGATATAGAAAGAGAAAGAATCACAAATAGTTGGAGAGGTTATCGTCACATGTATGGACTGAAAGTTAGAGGTCAATGTACAAGAACTACAGGTAGAAAAGGAGGAGCAGTAGGTGTTGCAAAAGCTGGAAAAGCAGCTCCTGCACAAACAGCAGCTGCACCAGCAGCACCAACAGCTGCAGCTCCTACAGCAGCAAAACCTACTGAAGAAAAGAAAGCAGCTCCTGCGGAGAAAAAGAAATAGGTGAATTGAATGGGAGATCCTAAATATCCAAGAAGAATGTGGAGAAAACCAAAGAGACCACTTAATTATGAATTAAAAATGGAGGAATTAAAAACTCTAGGCACATTTGGTTTAAGATCAAAAAGAGAATTATGGAAAGCACATACAGAGCTATCTCGAGTGAGACATCAAGCAAGATCATTGCTTGCTTTGAGACAAGAGATCAGATTGGAAAAAGAACCAATTTTAATGAAGTCATTATCAAGAATTGGATTAGTCAGTAATGAATCCACATTAGATGATGTACTAAATCTTCAAGTAAATGATTTACTTTCACGTAGATTACAAACACTAGTATCAAGAAAGTTTGGATTTAAAACGCCGTATCAAGCAAGACAGGCTGTAATTCATGGACACATAATGATAGGAGACAGAAAAGTAAACATTCCGTCATACATTGTTACATTAGAAGAGGAAAAGAATATTCACTTTTCACCAGAATCCAACATTCCAAATATGTTAGAAAGCACTAAAAAGCCAGAATCAAAACCAGAGACTATTGCAGCTGCAGAAACAACTGAAGTAGAATCTTAAACATAATGACAAGTTCTTCAATTTGGTAATTACAAGAATAGGTTTAACAGTGAATAACTCCTCATATCATCAGGTAGATCAGTAATGTGTTCAATTATCGGTTATTATGGAAATGAAATTGCGGCGCCAATAATAGTCAAGGGGCTGAAAAGAATGGAGTATCGAGGATACGATAGTGTAGGGGTTGCAACTGAATCAAATAGTCAAATTGAACTAAAAAAAGGAGTTGGAAGAGTAGAAGAAGTAAACTCCAAGATTCAACTTGATACATTACCTGGAAAAATTGGAATAGGTCATACCAGATGGGCAACTCATGGAAAAGTGACAGATGTGAATGCACATCCACATCCTAGCAATTCCGGAAAACTAGCAATAGTACATAATGGAATTATAGAGAATTTCGAACAATTGAAGAAGGAATTAGAAAAAGATGGGTATATTTTTAAAAGTGAAACAGATACGGAGGTAATAGCAAATCTTCTTCAAAAAAATTATGAGATTGCCAAGAATGTTAAAGATGCAATAATTAAAACAGTTTCAGAATTAAAGGGTCATTATGCATTTGTTGCAATGTTTGAAAATGGGCAATTAGCAGCTGCAAGATTTCATGAACCGTTAATTGTTGGAATTGGGAAAAATAGTTTTTTTCTCTCAAGTGATGTTTTAGGATTCATCGAACAGACAGATAATGCCATTTACATTGAAAACGGTAACTTTGTCATCATTGACAAAGACAAATTACAAATTTTAGATTTTAATGGGCAAAGTGTAAAGCAACAAATTACAAAAGTATCAAAAGAATTTGCAGATTCATATAAGGGTGACTATGCACATTTTACATTAAAAGAAATTTCAGAGCAACCAGATACAATATTCAAAGCAGGAGAAAATACAAAAGATGCAATTAAAAAGGCAGCAAATTATATTAAAAATGCAAATAACATCTACATAACTGGAAGTGGAACTAGCTACAATGCAGCATTAATTGCAAAACAAGTTTTATCAAAATATGCAAAAATAAAAGCAGATGCGATAATTTCAAGTGAATTGCAATTTTCTTCAGATATAATTGAACCAAATTCAACAATAATTGCAATTTCACAGAGTGGTGAAAGTGCAGACGTACTAGATGCAGTGAATATTGCAAAAAGAGTAAATTGTAAGGTGATTTCCATAGTAAATTCACTTACATCATCTTTAGCAAGAGAATCGAATGTGGTAATTGGGATGAATTGTGGTCCAGAAATAGGTGTTGCAGCAACAAAAAGTTTTACATCTCAAATGATCATAATATACAAAATCACAGAAGAGTTGTGTAATGGAAAGTTTGAGATCAGCTATAAAGAAATATCAGAAGCAATTTCAAAAATTCTTGAAAATCATACTCAGATTAGGCATATTGCTAAAGAAATTAAAGAAATTTCAGATATCTATGTTCTAGGTAGAGGAATTCATTATCCAATAGCTATAGAATCTGCCTTAAAATTAAAAGAACTAACATACATTCATGCGGAAGGAATACCAGGAGGGGAATTAAAACATGGCCCATTAGCACTTATGGATTCTAGTGTATTTGTAATCATAATCAATCCAGATGATTCAACGTATTTGGATACATTAACGAGTGCTAGAGAAATTAAAGCACGTGGTGCAAAGATCATCGGTATATCAGATAAGAAAAGTGATGTCTATGATTACTGGATAGAAATTCCAAAAACTAGTGAATTGGCATATCCTATTTCAGAAACAATTCCAATACAATTGCTTTCATATTATGCTGCAATTGAGAAAGATGCTGATCCAGATTATCCAAGAAATTTGGCTAAATCAGTTACAGTGAAGTAAAAAGTCGATGATATTCTTTTTCAGAAAGTATTAAAAAATCATCGGAGTCATTTCCTGTTTTTATCATAGATGCAATAATACTACCACCTGCGCCAACGCCTTCTTTTGCAAATCCTTGTGAGAATGCTTTTAATCCTGAAAATTTAGAATTCTCAAGTCCAGGGTTAACAGAAATTGCAGGAATATCTGCAATTTCGGTAACAAGAGATTTAAAATTAGCATTGTTATCATCAGAGATATAAGAAGTAGTTCCAATAGCAGTATTTTGTTCATTAAATCCAATTTTTGAAGCAAATGCTAAAACAGCAGCCATTTGTGTACCACCTGCTAACATTACTTTAGTTATTTCAGATGCAGAGCTTAACATGCCAGATACAAAGGCAATCATAGGATCACCAACTTCAGATATTATATGATATGGGTTATCGGAAGTCAATCTCTCTAATGCTGAATTAACAATTTGATTTTTTAATTCGATTGGATTATTTGGAATGCTTGAACTTACTTTAGCTTTGAATCCTAATCCTCGTAATACAGCAAGAGCGGTTGTCGTACCACCAGGAACACTCTCTCCTATTATCAAACAATCAGTCATAGATGCAAGATTTCTTCCTACCATTCTTCCATAATCTACTGCCTGAGATACTTGAGAATCACTCATTGCAGATTCAATCGAAATATTTTGTCCATGGGATAAACTAGTTTGTATGAAAGGTAATTGAGGTGGAATTTTACTTCCAGCATTAATTACAATATGAGGTATACTACAAGATTCCAATGCAGTTTTAGTAAGTAATGCGGGCGTAGGTTTACCATCAGGAGTCATTGGAATTTGGTCAATTGTCTTGCAATAACCGTAGTAAAGGTATTCAGCATCTGCAGGAGGAGTGAATTTTATTGAATCCTTATCAGCACCGGCAAATGTAATGCCTGGGATTTCACATGTTTCAGTATAAGAAATTACAAGAGAGAATAAAGAATTTCCAGATCTAATAGAG
>JACRND010000158.1 GCA_016234975.1 Nitrosarchaeum sp.
AAGTTTCACTTTAAAAATTAAGAAAGTGTAAATAAAAATCCAGATTATAAAATGTCAGAGGGGTTATAGTCGCCACGATTTTTTAATCGCTCGAATCTTTTTAGAACAAATGCAGCTGTTTCTCGTACATCAGGACTAGGAGCATTCAGGGCTTTACGGATTAGCGGTTCTGCATCAAATGCACGCATTAGTCCAAGAGATTCAATCGCTTCATGTTGTGTCAATATACTTTTGTTGTGTAGTGCAGCATTCACTAAGACAGGAATTTTTTGTCGCATGTTTCTTGCAGCGACTTGAAAACATGCCTCATGTTTTACCACTCCATTATCATCATTATTTAAAACCCATTCAATCACATCAGATACTTTATTGAACATAGGATCATTCTCATCTTTGTTTTCAGCCAATTCACCTATCAACCACACTGCATCCCAACGTTTTGATTCATCTTTTTCATTTTTTAATATTTGCTCACATACTAGAAATCGCTCATTCGGAGAAAGAGAACGAATATTGTTTTCATCAAGTAGTTCTACTGCCATTAAGATATTTGGAAATAATGGGGTTTTTAAAAATATCGTGTCACATATTATGAGAATAAGAAAAATAGGCTCAAAAGAATATTACCAAAAACAGAAACAACAGTCAATGCGCTCACCATTAAAAATTGTATTAGATGCAGATAATATTGGAAAACAATAGTCATTATACAAAAAATGTTAAAAAAACTAAATGATTAAACAAACATCATAAGAGAATAATTAATTAGAATTATTTTTTTACGATTGCATTCTTTTTAATAATATCCACACAATTCTCACTTCCACAATTACACTGAAAGACTTGAAATGGATTCATGAATGGAAGATAATTCCAAGTGATTTCTTCGTCTTTTTCAATATCTCTTGCAGCAATGATTGTTGTCGGATTATCAATAGGATAATCGGATGTATTTGGCTCACAACTGTGATTCATCAATCGGGTATCATCAATATCCATGTAATAGTAATCACCCATTTGATAACAATGATCTATCCAGTCTTGTTGTTCATCTGCGGACAATTTTTCTAGATCAGTTATCGGAATTACTTTCATTGCATCATCGGTGGGAGTCCAAATTACTTCATCTTTAAAAATTATTTCCTTAGCAAATAAACCAAAACGGTTAATCTTTGAGATATTTCGTTTTTCTATTTTCTTATTTAGCATTTGAAAAGTTGTTAACTAACAAGATTAGATAAACTTTTTATGTTTTGTCTCCAATAAAATACACATCGTTATCAAATAGGACATATGAATAGCAAGGCATTAAATTAAAAATTCAGAACGATGTTTGCCAATATCGTGGAATATGTTTTTAGTTTTTTCTAAATCTTCAAGTTTTCCCAACCAGTTATCAAAGTTGCATGAATTAAGTTTAGTAAATTAGAGTGATTTCTTATGTTTGAATAATGAATAAAGAATAAGTAAGTATGACGAATACCAAAAAAGATTAACAGGATGCTCCAGAGTATATGCATCGTTTATTTCAACATAGTAATACCAAGTATCACCAATAACATCCAACATAATTCCTATGACTAGAACTAACCATGCAGTTCCAATCAATCCACCATTAAAAATCCTGGCAGTGTGGATCGAAAGACCTAAAGTAGTTGATGCGGCAGCAACAAAAATTACTCCATAATAGAAATCAAAACTACCAAAATCAGATAGAGACGAGTAAAGATACGCAAATGTGATAATCAGTGGGGTCCCCACAATTGTGGCCATCCCAATTTTTGTGATTTTTGGGGCAAAGAATCGAATATTGATTACTAAATAAAGAATCAGCATTGGATAAAATGCAAAAAAGAACACATCAGCGATTGAGGGGTATGGATCTAACTCTAAAATTTGTTCATATACAAAATAAGTAAATTCAGCAAAAAACATCAACAAAAAGGCAATTGCCAACATGTTGTATGCTCTTGAATATACCAAAGTTCCAGCATACAGTCTTGCAGTAATGAAGGCAAATGTAGAGACACATATTGGGATAATCATCGAAAAACCATAGATTAGAGAATCAGAATTTTCTGAAATATTTACTACGATATGGAATATTATTACAATGGCACCAATTAGCAATAATACAGAGTAATTGATTGGACTTCCTAGTTTCTCCGGAACTATATTTGAATTCATTTACATCATTTTTTAATTGGATGATAAATAATTGGTGAATGCTTTTTTAATTTTAACAACATACAAGGTACGTTAATTCGGAATTACTTTTAAGATAGTACTTTCTTGGAAAAAACTCTTTTTTAATTGAATTTTTACGACTACAACATTTTTCTCTATATCCATTTTCACATTATCAAATAGTGTTTCATATTTTTTTATTTTTTTACCATCAGTAGCTACCTCATACTCATTTGAAATTAGCAAACCATTATCTATCAACTGATTTATTTTTCTATAACCAGATGTCTGAGGTACTTTGCAATGTTCCAAAATATCAGCGATGATAAGCGATTCTTCCAAAACAGTGCCAATTATGGCTTTTTTATCTTCATCTGCAAATGACTCTAGAAACACTTGGGCCAAATCTAGATCTTTTAAGGTAATCCAGTTATCAGTGACGTTCGTTTGTTGTTTTAGATCGATTATATTCTGTAGGAATTTTGTCTCTAAACCATCTGCACCAGCTCCAAAAAACTCTCTTAATACACTATCAAATTTGTAAAAATCTTTTATTGCCTGTGCGACACCCACGCCGTGACGTTCCATTAATCGCTGTTCAATTTTGTTTAAGGTTGATTTACCAAGATTTTGTTCAATAGATTTACGTAAAGATGGCGCTAGTAAATTATCCAAACTGTTTTCCAATGGGATGTTATAAAAATAATAAGTATTAAACTGATTGGAATGTTATTTTAGAAATAACACTTGTTTAAAAAATATAAAATAATGTTTTTACTTTTTTCTGATACTGTTTTTAAAAATAAGACATAATCATAAAGAAATTTGAACATAAAGAAGACATTACGCATGAATTATTACATAACAATACAATCGGATACATTGTAGTTAATTGTACAAAGTAGTAAGTGTTTGAGTATAACATACCAATGCATATCTCCAAAAGTGGAAATAAGTAAATATCAGAAAAATGAACAATACGCACATAAAAACGAGGTTTGGCTAAATTGACATTACAAGAAAACAGGATGCTTAGAAAAACAGACAATGTTTCTATTAGAATAGATTCTGACCTGAGCAATAAATTACATCAAAAATGTATTGAACAAAAAATCAGCCTTAATACTTTGATCAATCATCTTTTAGAAAAACAAGTTAATTGGAATGAGTTAACTAGTGAGATGGGGTGGATATCGATGTTCAGATCTACATTCCGTGAATTAATGGATTCAAATTCAAAGGAGAAAATACAAAAAATCGCAGAAACAACAGGAACTGTTGATCTCAAAAATTCATTGAATTACTTTTATGGTTATGTGAATTTAGATTCTATTTTAGATTTATTCAAGAAAAGATGTCAAAACATGAATGTGCAATTTAGATTAATCTCAATAAACAATACAAACAAAATCATAATTCAACATGATCTTGGTAAAAACTGGCCTTTGTTCATAATAACACAAATGAATTCAATATTAAATGAGATAGGGTATAGAGTCA
>JACRND010000148.1 GCA_016234975.1 Nitrosarchaeum sp.
AATCCAAATTAAAACAAATGAACTAATTCGTATCTACGTTGTAAATATGGTGGAGTTTGATCCAATTAATAATTTTCACTTACATGGAAATCTGTTTCAATACTATCCTACGGGGACTGCTCTCATGCCTTCAACTTTTACAGATATGATAACCTTATCTCAAACTGAGCGTGGAATTATGGAATTTCAATACAAATATCCTGGGAAATATTTATTCCATGCACATAAAGTTGAATTTTCTGAAAAAGGATGGGTTGTCTTGTTCATAGTTCAAGAAGGTAAAGAAAATTCTGGAGATTGAAATGGAAGAAATTAGAAAATCCAGAATTCGTACAATTGCCAGTGGATTAATTCCATTTGGATTTCTTGTTATTATGATATTGTATCTGGTTGGTCCTAGTTCTGATCTGCTTAAATTTGGAGTATCTTTGCCCGAGATAACTATCGAAAAAGTTGAATTTGCTGATTCTGAAATACATGTCACAGTTCGAAATACTGGCCCTATTCCTGTAGAGATAGCAATGGCAGATGTCAATGATCGAATCCAACCCGCTGCAATAGAACCTGATAAATCTCTAGAGCGATTTGAAACTGCACTAGTACGAATTCCTTTTTCTTGGAATAAAGCAGAACCCTATACAATTGGAATTACTCTTGATGACGGTGTAAGATTTGATAAATTCATTCAAGCAGCAACTCCTACAATCAAATCTGATTACAAATTAGCTGGATTTTTTGCTATTATTGGAACCTATGTGGGCATTATTCCTGTAATGATTGGATTGCTATGGTTACCATTTATCAAAAGAATTGGAAAAAATAAATACAATTTTTTTCTGGCATTGACGGTTGGATTGTTAGTTTTTCTAGGTATTGATGCAATGCTAGAAGGATTTGAAGTTTCAAAAGAAAATCTTTCTGCTAATATTCATGGAGAATTACTCATCATAACCATTACTATGTTGTCATTTCTTGGACTGTATTATTCTGCTGAAAAATTAACTTCAAGAACTGGACTTACAGCATCGTCCAAACCATTTGCTATTGGATTAATGATTGCAATTGGAATAGGACTGCATAATTTGGGTGAGGGATTAGCTATTGGAGCAGCAATTGGTTTAGGACAAGTGGCTTTAAGCACTTTTCTGATTGTTGGATTTGCACTACATAATACTACTGAGGGAATTGCCATTGCATCACCGCTTGCCAAAACAAAATCACCTATATCGAAAATATTTATTTTGGGACTAATCGCAGGCGCTCCTGCTATCTTGGGTACTTGGATTGGTGGATTTTTCTATTCACCATATACCGCAATAGTTTTCTTATCCATAGGTGCAGGAGCAATTTTTCAAGTAGCATTGATAATAATGAAATGGCTTTACCAAAGTGAACAAAAACTTGTGCAGGTATCCATTGTCTCTGGAATCGGAACTGGAATGCTCATAATGTATCTGACAAGTATCTTGGTTTGATTTTTAAAATAGGTTTAGAACGTGTAATCTCTCTCATGTATTACAAGTATGCTGACGATAATTCATACGACAAGATTATTTGTGATAAGGGATATTTTTTGTTATCATGAGCAGAAAATTCATCATTTTACTTACAATTGTCTTTTCTATGTGCTTAATTCCGATCATACATGTAGAAGCTGCTAGTAATCCAAACCTGTTTGTTTCTGCTGAACATTCTCAATTTAACAATCATTTTTCTGGCTCTATGGTAGTTGAAGTTGTAATACGTGATTCAAATATTCATGACACAGGTGAAGGAAAAGGTGAACCTGATGTTACACTTAATGGTAAATCTTTACGGATGGTTCAATCCACTGATGGTAATTGGTATGCATATTTTGCAAATGCCAACAAGGCAAAAATAGCAGATTCTACACAATCTACCACCTCTGGTAAAGGTTTAGACTTTGGTGTTTTTTGTAGTAGAGACACCGCATCATCTGTTTTTGGAATATCTCTTTCTGAAACTGATGGTTTTGCTGTTCCAAGAAATACTGGCTTATCTGGTTTTACAAACGGCGATGCTCCATTCAATCAATGCACTGGAGCACCAACAAGTTCTACTAATCTTAATAATGTTGTAAGGTTTGCAAAATCGATTAATACTAATCCAAATATTCCTTCTGGGCAAATTGGACTAAATTCAAATGCATGGCCCTTAATCCAACTATATGATTTTTCAACCGGTGGTAATGTTATAGTCCAATATAATCCTGGAGGTGGAACACAGACTGTCACCTTACAATATGATAAAATTCCAAATATTTCTACAACATTAGATAGAACGAACTACCCTCCAAACTCCCAAGTCTTTGCAACTATCAAAGATATGCAACTAAATCAAGATCCAACTTCACGAGATTCTTGGACATTTAACATTGGAATTCCGCAAGCCGTATTTTATGGAGCATTTACAGAAAGCGGTACAAGTGCAGCAAATGGCGGTGTTGATCTTACAAACATAATATCAAAATTATTTAGTCTTGGATTTGAGAAAAATGGAAAACTATCTATGAGTCTTGGCACAGTTCTGATTTATCTAATGTTCAGATTACATCTGACGCCCGACGTGGACAATTCGCCAATATGGAGTACAATCTTCAATCATTATCTATCGTGTCTGGATTAAGCAATGCAGGTATCTCGTTAGGTATACCCCAGCATGTATCTGGGCAAAAAGTACCAATTACTATCAATGATCCTGACCAGAACATCAACCCCGGGGGAAGGGATAAACTAGATGTATTTAGAAGCTCAGCATTAATTCCCTCATTAACTATAGGAACTCCAGTGACACTCCAAAATGCCGGTAGTGTCAAAATCTATACGTCATCCACAGATGCATTAACTGGAGGAAACTCAGTCACATCATCTGTTCCCGATGCTAATTCTGACAGATTAATTTTGAACACAAGACCGTTAACTGGACTAGTAAATCAGATCTTTGAGAAAATCTCACTAAATACAGGATTTTCTGCAGTTGATCTTCAAAATCTCTTGATACAAATAAGCTCAGGTAATCAAGGAACAAACTGGATAAATTATGATCTTAGATCTTTGCAAAACCAGCTTGGAATCACAGATTATACCGACACTACAATCTCTTTGTATTTTGGATTGACTGATACATCTCCCGTCATTCTAGTTAGCCCTAGTAATATGACTGGAGCACAAGGATTTATCCAACTGCCAAATGCAGCAGTAAATCAAATTGCAGCAAAGTCTGGAACTGCATTTCTTGTGATCAACTTTGATACATCGAATAACTCCGCAGCACAGGGCTCTATATCGAGTGAAACAGACACTCAACCAATAATATTTGATCTGTTTTCATTTGGAAATAAAAACAACAAAGACATAGCAAATGGAATCTATAGATTTGAATTACAAGAGACCACATCCAATTCTGCAACATTTACTGGTACTATGGAATATACAATGGCAAACCAGCTAAACCAATTTGATGCAAATGTAATAACAACATTGCGGCCAATAGATGAGAATGTCAAGTTTTTTGTCAATCAAAGACTGATTGATGAAAAAGGAATCAACGTTGCATATTCTGATATTGCAAAAGTTGGTACAACAACCGGCATTTCATCAAAAACTGATATTAGAACACATTCTGCAACAGTATCTACAACATCAAATGTATTGCGATTTGGTCATCCTGTAACAATTATACTTAAAGATCCAGATCTTAATTTGAAAAGTGACGATGTTGATATCTATCTAGTAAACAATGATCCCAATTCTCCAAATGT
>JACRND010000159.1 GCA_016234975.1 Nitrosarchaeum sp.
AATTACATTGTCTTTTAATTCATCTGCACATTCAAAAATCATTTCTTTGATATTCTCCACTTTTCTTTGATCGTCTTTCTGTTGGAGAATATTATTGGAAATGCGTTCTATTAATGACGGTACTAGAAGATAATTTTCTATTTCGTGTTGTTTCCACACGTGAGTTTTTAATCCTTTTTTAATCGATTCTGTTTCAATTTTTGTAATTAATTCAGAATTTTTAAAGTCTCTATCTAAAATTGAATAGCCTTTGATGTCATCCGAAATAAATTTCTTAAAGACTGTCAGATCATGTATGTATGATTCATTATCCGAGCCTTGTGTAGGTATACAAACTACTTGGTTTTGACCTTGAAATATTTTCTTGTCTAACTTGTCTGCAAAATTAGTTAGAAATCTCATATCATCAATTCCCTCCACAAAAAGACATCTTTTAGTTTTCATCAGAATTGCAAGATCTATGTTATCTACACTTCCTAATTCATTCAAAACTTTAACCATTTCTGGATACGAAGTCAAACGTTTTGCCTCATTATTTTCATTGGAGATTTGGAAAATTTTAGTAGGATCCGTTTGGGAAATGATCTCTTTTGAATGTGTGGCTACTACAAACTGAATTTTTTCCTGTTTACTTAGTTCCACAAGTAAATTCATCAATACTCGTTGTAATGAAGGATGTAGATGTGCGTCGGGTTCATCCAGTAAGATAATTTTTGAATGTGTGGCGAAGATAAAAGTCAACATTTGTAAAATTTGTAAGAACCCACTTCCAGCTTCACCAATGTCTAAAACTACATTACCATTATCAAATTCAGCTGGCACATATTCTTGAAGTTGCTGATCTATAGTGACATTTTGTAATTCTACATTGAAGTGTTTTTTTATTAATCTAGATAATTTTTTGAAGTTTTCTTTTTCAGTGTTGGAAAAATACAATAATTCGTTTCTAAGAACTTCACTGTGTCGTCCATACAATATTGCCTTACTAACTCCAAAAATCGTCTTGTATTCTTCTAAAAGTAATACTCCAACAAACCCTTGTATTAGATGTGGCATGCTTGTTAAAATTTTGGTTAATTCGACTCCACTCACAGTTCTTGTACAATCAACCAATTTCAAATGGGGTTGGCCAAAACTTTGTTGCAGATTAAATTGGAAAAATAAATCATTAGATAAAGTAATTTTAAAAATTACTTGTGTTAGATCATGATCACTAGTCCTAATTTTTTTATTATACCAAACATCCCTATAATCCGGTACATTCAGATATTGTAAATTTATTGCAGTTCTAGAACTATCCTTTTTTAATTCTCCATCTCGTTGACCTATTTCCCTAATAAAATGAAAACAAGCTATAATTGCACGCAATAGACTACTTTTTCCGGAATTGTTTACACCTACAAGAACATTAACATCTTTATCAAATGAAATTTTGAAATCTTGAAAACTCTTAAAATTTATCACGTGTATTTCTTTTACCCATATTGGATCATCATTATTTTGGATAGAATCCACAGTCCTTTCAACAGAACTCATAATATGCCACATATTATGATAATTTCTTGTTTATATCCTTAAAGTCGGAATCAATTCTCAAATATTTCGATATTTTACACATGGGTTTCTTCTGTCACTTCATTGATCAATCATGATTGGGATCTTAGTTCTGCTTGTCTAATCTTAAATCGTTTTGAGTATGTAAAGAACTGTAAACAAGTGTAGCCAAGTGTCTAGAACCGCATCTCATGCATACCAACACTGCTCCATGAGAGTTTAGACCTTTTAGCTAGTGCTTTGCTTGGGACTAGATTATGATAAGAGGATCAGATGTTATAGAATTTGAAAACAAATTATCGTAAGCCCCATCTTGACATGACCTTATCTTCCAATCTCTTGAAGATCAAGCCATCAATCACTATTCCAATCATCATTATAACAATCATCATTGCTATTACTTGGGACACATCAGATAGCTGACGCCCAACATTTAACAAAAATCCAAGACCCAAGAACGAGAACAACAATTCCGCACCAATCACACCTCGCCAGCCAAACGCCCAGCCCTGCTTGAATCCAGTAATCAGATACGGAAATGCAGCTGGAATCAAGACCTTCGTTATTAGCTGCTCACCCTTTGCACCCATATTCTGAGCTGCTGCAATATAGTCAGGATTAATCGACTTAACACCGGTATACGTGTTAATGGTAACTGCAAACAATGCACCGGCTACTGTAACAAAAATAATTCCAGCATCAGTCAATCCAAACCACACTATAGCCAGTGGAGCCCAAGCAACAGATGGTATAGACTGCAATCCTAGAATGACAGAGCCAATTGTCTCATTGACTGTCTTGATTCTTGCCATGAATATTCCAAGTGTAACACCGCCAGCAATTGCAATCAATAATCCAACAGTTAGTCTCCAAAGGCTGGTTCCTATTCCATACCATAATGTACCATCGATAGCACCATACCAAAGATCTTCAGCTACTTCATACGGTGATGGAAAGACACTGTCTGCCCAAATGTTTGCACTATCCAGTGCCTGCCACACCAGTACAATGCCAATGTAGAATGCAATTTTCTTGCCAATGGACTTTGAATTCAAGATTCAGAATCCTCCTTTGATTTTACCTCTGGCCTGAGCTCAGCAGATATCTCTCGCTGGAATGGAACCAGCCCATCATCTTCTACTAGTCTTGGTCTGGCATAATCAATTGGAATGATTTTCTTTATAGTTGAAGGTCTGTGGGTAAAGACTGCAACCTTGTTGCCCAATACGGTAGCCTCTGAAATAGAATGAGTCACAAATACAATGGTCTTTTTTGTTTTCTGCCAGATCATTTGCATTTCAACTAGCAACAAGTCTCGAGTCTGTGCATCTAGTGCCGCAAATGGCTCATCCATCAATAAGATGGCAGGATCCATCACAAGTGCTCGCGCAATTGCCACTCTTTGTCTCATACCTGTTGATAGCTGATACGTATACGAATTTGCAAATTTTGTCAAATCCATCATGTCAAGGTAACGTTTTGATATTTCGTGTCGCTCGGATTCTGGAATTCCGGCAATCTTTAGTCCAAATTCCACATTGTCTTGTACTTTGAGCCATGGGAACAGTGCGCCTTCCTGAA
>JACRND010000160.1 GCA_016234975.1 Nitrosarchaeum sp.
AGTTTTGAATTCGAATTCTGGAATGTATTTTTCATTTCTTGCAATTCTTATTCTGATTCCAATTAACCCCATTGCAGTTTTCACATGTGCTATATCTTCATCTACAATTACCTCTGCATGATGTCCTGCTCTTGGTAAAATTCCTGCTGTGTGTTTTTCAAATGCGGAACGATCTCCTCGTAATTTTCCTGAAATTGTTATTTGAACACCCATTGCACCGTTTTCCATGATTTGTTTCAATGTCCACATTGTAGCTCTTCTAAATGCGGTACCACGTTCTAAGTGTGATGCCATTCTATTACACATTACACTTGGTGAAAGTTCTGGTTTGTCAATTTCTACTACGGATATTTGTGGATTCTTTAATTTGAAATCTGTTGCAAGTTTATCTGTTAGTTCTCTGATTCCAGAACCTTTTCTTCCAATAACTATACCTGGTCGTGTTACATGAAGTGCAACTCTTGTTCCCATAGGTGTCTTTGAAATCTCTGCATGTGAAAATCCTGCATCTTTAATTGCAATTCGTAAGTAATCTTTGAGAAGCATCATGTTGTAATTGTCTTTGATTACGTTTTTTACTGCTGACATGTTATACCTCTTGTGCCACCAATTCTACATGTGTCAATACATTGTTTTTTGGAGTAGCTCTTCCCATTGCTCTTGGAATGAATCTTTTTACAATGACTCCTTTGTGTACCGTTGCATTTACAATTCTTAATCTGTCTAAATCCATTCCTTTGTATTCTGCATTTGATTCCAAATTGTCTAATACTTTGATGAATTCTTTAACTGTTTTTTGTGGATAACGTCCTGACATCATTCCAGGGTCTGATCTGTGTCCAACTTGATTATTGAATCTTCTAAATGCTATTGCTCTTTCTTTATTGACTACTGCTTGTAAGTAATCTCGCGCTCTTTCAATTGAAAGTCCTTTTATTGCAACAGCTACCTCACGAGCATGTTTATGCGAAATATCTTTTTCTCTTAATGAAGAACGAACATGCTTTGTTGCATCAAAATTTTGAAATGCGTATTTGAATCTGCCCATAATAATCACTTTAGTGGTACGTAGAGACTAGATCTTGATGCTCCAACACCTGGTGCACCATGTGAGACTCTTTTGTTTGTAATTACATATTCTCCCAGATAATGGCCAATCATTTCAGTCTTTATTAGAACTGGAGTGAATTCCTTTCCTGAGAAAACATTGACTGTAACACCTACCATGTATGGTAGAATAATTAAATCTCTAGAATGAGTCTTGATGGGATTCTTTATTTTTCCTGCTTTTGCAGATTTTATTTCCTCAATCAATTTTCTCTTATCGTCCGTAATTCCTCTGGTAAGTGATCGTCTTTGTCTTGAATTGAATATTTGGAATAATTTCTCTAATGACATGTTGTCTAGCTCTTCTTTTGGTAATCCACGATATAGAAATTCTTTGACCATCTTATTTTTCCTCTGTTAGTGTTGATGATTTTTCATTGTCCATATTATAGCATTCCTATCTTCGTGGCTAAATCTCTGGCTTTTTCTGTAGTTTCAAATTGGACAAATGCCTTCTTACCGTAAATTGTTCTTGCGGTATTTACATTAGTAACTTTTTGATTGTATAGTGTGCCTACAGCTTCTATAATTTGTGGTTTACTTGCTGATCTATCTACAATAAAACAAATTTTACTTTCATTTTCAATCATGGCAAATGTTTTTTCAGTGATATATGGTTTCAAAATGATTTTACTTGCCTGATCTACATTCATCGTGTTTTCACCATTAATTCTAGATGTGTTGATTTTATTTTTGCGATTTCTTCTATTGCTGCTTTTGAGTATACTGTTAATCGGATAGGATCAGAACCTGGTGCTAAGTCTAATACGCTCAAGTCTTTAACTGCTCTTGCTTCTACTCCAGGCAGCGCACCGCATGCTTTGCTTATTTTTGATGAATCTTTTGTAACAAATAACACGCTCTTTCCGACTTTTTTACTTCTTCCTCTAAGTGAAGCCTTTCCAGTACGTGGTTTTCTTGCTTGTAATCTTTCTACATCTTTCATTAGTTTTAGATCTTCTAATACTTTAAAAATTTGACTTGCTTTTGAAATAGATTCTATATCGTTTGTTACTATGATTGGAAATGATTCTATGCCTTCTACTTTGTGACCTCTTGATTGCACCAAATCTTTTGATGCCGTTGCAGCTATTGCAGAACATAGTGCCAATTTGTTTTCTTTTTTATTTAATTTCTTGAAAATTACTCTATCTACAATTGGAGGATGAGCTTGTCTTCCACCTCTTACTGATGCAACACCACCAGCTTGACCTTGTCTTCCCCCCCCACCACCTTTCATTTTTGCAATACGTGCTGTATGCTGTCCTGTTGGTGGATCGTTTGATCTTGCTACAACATCCATGCCTGCAGTTGGATGTCTTCCTTGTGGTTGAAATTTATGAGAAGTTAGATTTGTGAATGCTTTATGAATCAATTCTGCTCTAAATGGCGTTGAAAATATTAATGGTAATTCCACTTCTCCGTCTTTAGTTCCTGTTATTGTAAATGCTGTTGTTTTCAGTAAATTACTACCTCTAAAATATTTGGCTTGGTGATTTTTACTGGTGCGTTTCTAATTTGGCTTCTTAGTTTGATCAATCTTCTATATGTTCCTGGAACTGATCCTTTTAGAATGATGAAATCTCCTTTCACTAAACCAAAATGTTTGTACCCTCCATCTGGGTTTATCTTTATTTGATTATTTTCTGTGTTGCCCATCATCATGATTCTTTTGTCGTATTCGGTTCTCTGATGGAATCCCATCTGTCCTGCTCTTGGAACTGAGTACATGACATTTGATGGTGAAATTGGACCTAGTGAAGCAACTTCTCTTACTGTTTTTCTTGATTTATGCTGTTTTTTCTTAACTCCGAATCTTTGTATGACTCCTTGCCAACCTTTGCCTTTTGTAATTGCTGCAACATCTATAGTTGCGCCTGTTTCAAAAATTTGATCAATTTTAATTTCTTTTCCTAATAATTCTTTGACATGTGCAAATTGTTTTTTAATGTCTCCGCCACTGACCGATGCTTCAAAAATGTATGGCTTTTTTTGTTCTAATCCTGCAGCGCGTGGTGATACTGCAACTATTGCAAAAATTTCTTTGACTCTGCCCAGTATTTTTTCTGCATTTTCAACTGCCCCTTCTTTATTTTTTAAATTAATTTCTTTTGAAATGCTTTTTGGAAATTCATCTGCATATACATCAAATTCTGCATGTAATCCATAATGATCTTTTGAATAACCTCTGATTCCTAATATTGAAACTGGCGGGGTAACTAAAACGGTTCCAAGACTTACAAGTTGTTTTCCTGCATTTGGAGTCTTCTCACGATCATCTATGGTCACTATTTGGACACATCCTGCCTTAAAACCACAATGTGCTAAAATTTTTGGCTCATTTGAATTGCTTTTTGGCCATGACCTAATTCTCGCTTCCATACTTTTGGCACGTCCCCTTGGATAGTATGCAGCACTTCCTCTACGTGGCTGAGCGTATTTTCTATGTCCCATGGATAAATCGAAATCGTCTTCAACCGTCTAATAAACCATGTGGGATATCGTTAACTTGCTAAAATCATATGGTTAACGAACTATTTCAATTGTGACTATGGATTTATCCAATTATTTACAAAATTCCAAATAGTTATTCCGCCAATAATTATTCCCACTATGCCCAAACCAATTGCCAAAATTAAGAAATTTCTTTTTTCGACCATGTTTTTGTTTTAACCTATTTTGTATGCATTGATTATCGATAATGTTCCTAGAAGCGCTTCTTCCAAACGTACTGTTTCAGTTGCCTGATTTGGAAAGAAGTTTAATGTTTTGGCATTTTGAACATTTTTCATTTTACCGCCCAGTATCTCATGAACTCCTTTTTCGGGTGAGCCAAAAACTACCAGAATTGGAAGATCTGAACTTAGATATTTTGCCAATTGTTCTTTTGTGGCTGTCCTTCCTTTCTTTGATGTGATGATTATGTTTCCTTGCCATTCAGTTAATAATGAAAATAGACTAGCTCTCTCTTTTACTGCAAATCCCCAGTACACTGGTGCCTCACTTCTCTGAATTTCTTTAACTGAAAAATCAGGATATCCCGTTTTGAATTGAACAGTTACTCTCTTACCTACATTCTCTTTCCCAAAAAATGGTATCAACTCATTAATTCCAACATCTACGAATCGTTTGCCTTTGACACTTACTACAACTCCTTCTCTTACATCTCCAGTGTTTATTTTTTTAGGATTTGCTGGGGTTGAGTGACTGGGAATTTATAATGGTAGTAAAACACCTGCAAACTTTAACTCGTTCATTTTTGGGAAAAGTCTTCTTCGTAAAAATTGAGGTGTTTCTAAATATTTCAAAATAGTAACAAGCAAATTTCCGTCTTCTTTGTAATTGCCTTCTTGATAGACATAAATTGTATCTATTTTAAAAATTGCACAAGCTCTGGCGAGTACTGATATTTTTCTAGTCTTGTCAAGCTTTAAGGATTCATCAGATAATGCTGATTCTGGAATTGCAATAGATATTTTCAAAGTAATTTAATCCCACATGTAGTTGTAATATCTTATTTCTTTTCGTGAGGATATTTCTCTTTAGCAGTTTTTGCATATTTTGCTATTTGGTCATCTGATACCAATTCAAATAAACCTGTTTTTGATTTAATTTGTGCCATTCTGATATGACTTGTCCCTTCTTTATCTTCACTTGATAGATAAATTGCTGCAGATGCTAATGATGATGCCTCCTCTAAAGATAATTCCTTTTTGTATGTTTTCTCTAGAAAATCAGTTACTTGATCTGATCCTGAACCAATTGCAATTGCATCATATGAAATGTAAGTTCCGCTTGGATCTGTCAGGTAAAGTTGAGCATTGTTATTGACTACTCCACCTAAAATTAACGCAACTCCAAAAGGTCTCACTCCAGCATATTGTGTAAACCGCTGACATTGATCAGCTAAATGTTTTGCAATTGTCTCAACATCTACTGCTTCATCATAAATCATCTTGTTACTTTGGGAAAAGAATCTTGCATTATCTACTTGGCTTCTAGCATCTGGGATGTATCCTGCAGCAGCTACCCCTACATGATCATCTATTTGAAATATTTTTTGAGCAATATCTGTTATCTGTAATTTTCTTGGTTTTTCTTCTACTGCAATTACGATCCCCTCTTTGGATTTGATTCCAACTGCAATGGTTCCTCTTCTTACCGTTTCAATGGCATATTCAACTTGGTATAGCCTACCATCTGGTGAAAATACTGTGATTGCTCTGTCGTAACCTTGTTGTGCAGGAAGCATTTGATTTCATTGCTTTGAAAGTTTAATTAAAGCGTTACTTACCTTTGCTAAAATTTATACGCGATAAGAAATTAGGCTCAATCTTCATGTGTGTAGTCGATCATAGTATCTTAGCAAAAGTTATTTTTGTTTTATGACTAAGACGATGTGCTTTTTTCAATAAAATTCCTGTTCAGAGTAGCATTGCTACAATCCAGTATTTTTACCTCTTCTGCTTTTCATCAATGCATATTCAGAACTTGTTGTTATTTCTGATTGTATGATGACAATGCAGAAAAACTGATAATCCAAAATAATTTCAATGCATTCTATCTAGCGAATCATTGAAAATTTATCAAATACTGAATAATAAATACAACACATGCCGAATCTCAGACATACAGTATTCAAAATAAAGAAAATGTACTTTTTGTAATCTCTCTGAATATGTAAATAAACATAGAAAAACAAAA
>JACRND010000171.1 GCA_016234975.1 Nitrosarchaeum sp.
TCGATGGAAAAATTGTAACAATAGGAGACGCAGCAGGACAAGCAAAACCAACCACTGCAGGTGGAATTTACTCTAGTGGGATGGGAGGGCTGTATGCGGGACAAGCAATCTCAAAATTCTTGGAATCAAAAGACAAATCAGATTTAGAAGAGTATCAAAAAAGATGGACTGAAAAATTTGGAAAAGAATTTGAAAAGCAGTTATTTGCAAGAAAAATTTTAGAGAGATTGGACAACAGCACAATCAACAAATTATTTGAGTCAGTGACACCTGAAATCACAAAAGAGATTTCTGAAAAAGAGGACTTTGATTTTCATACTGGCTCCATAGTAAAATTACTTGGGATCAAAGGTTCGCTCAAAACAGCTCAGGCCATAATTGGTGGAGAATTTAAAAAATTCCTGAGCTGAAAGTGTAGAAATGCTAAGCAAGGTATAAATGATGTTTGGAGAAAATTGTGGCATGTCATCTACTATTGCGTTACCAACATGCAGTTGTTGCCACAGACATATTATGCCTAATGATAAATGTGTAAAATTCAATTGTCCAAATTGCGGTGAGAAATTAATATGGAGATGTGAAAGTTGCAGGGAAGCAGCAAGAACATACACTTGTAATTCATGCAATTTTCAGGGACCTTAGAAATTGGCTCAGCTACTATTAGTTACTAAAATTCTTCCAACTGGAATGGATGTTGATCTTGACAAGCTATCTGAGACCATCAAGGGATCATTAAAAGAAGGAATACAGATGAAAAGACATGCAAAAGAACCATTGGCATTTGGAATAGAATTCCTTAAAGCAGAATTTGTTTTAGAAGACAAAGAAGGTCAAATGGATTCGTTAGAAGATTCTGTTAAATCTGTTGAGGGAGTTAGCGAATTTGAAGTACTCAACATGAGCAGAATGTCAGTAGACATGAAATAGGTGGTTTCTTGGTACGCAAAGACGAACCTTTGCAAATGCGAGTGGGAGAAGCTAAACAAAGAGACGTCGGTAAAAAGCGAGCCAGAATTGGACCGGAAGACATGGATCAACTCAAAGTAACACCAGGGGATATTATCGAAGTTATGGGATCAAGAACCAGCTGTGCAGTGGTCTGGCCAGCAGATGAAGATGAAAAATCTCCAGATATAATAAGAATTGACGGACAGACAAGAAAAAATGTCGGCGCATCATTAAATGATATAGTAAAAATAAGAAAAGCTGTATCAAAAATTGCAAAATCAGTTATACTAATACCAGTCAATGATTCTGTAACAGTCGACAAAGAGTTCACAGATTTTGTAAAAAACAGATTGAAGGGACTGCCAATAACTCACGGTGATGAAATTTCTGTAATGATTTTAGGAAACTCTATGGACTTTAAGATTAGCAAGACATCGCCAAAGCACATAGTCAAAATAGACAGAGCCACAAATCTTACAATATCCACAGAGGCATCAGGGGACAGAAAAGTCAGAGTTACTTATGAGGAGGTTGGAGGCCTAGGGCATGAAATAAAATCAATGAGAGAGATTGTAGAACTGCCATTAAAGCACCCAGAATTATTTGTAAGATTAGGAGTAGAGCCACACAGTGGAATTTTGCTGTACGGTCCTCCAGGTTGTGGCAAGACATTGATTGCAAAAGTTCTTGCAAGCGAATCAGAGGCAAACATGTTTTCAATTAACGGTCCGGAAATCATGAACAAGTATTATGGCGAAACAGAAGCAAAGCTAAGAGACATCTTCAAAGAAGCAAAAGACAATTCCCCAAGTATAATATTCATTGATGAAATTGATGCCATTGCTCCAAAAAGAGAGGAAGCATATGGGGATGTAGAGAAAAGAGTAGTTGCTCAATTGTTAGCTCTAATGGATGGCCTAAATGACAGAGGAAATGTAATTGTTCTTGGGGCAACTAACAGACCAGAAAGTATTGATCCTGCCCTTAGAAGACCGGGAAGATTTGACAGAGAGTTTGAGATATCAGTTCCAAACGAAGATGGCAGATTAGAGATTCTCATAATCCATACAAGAGGAATGCCTGTTGCAGATGACGTAGACCTTAAAGATCTGGCATCAGAATTGCACGGATATACAGGTGCAGATATCAAATCACTTTGCAGAGAAGCCGCACTAAAATCAATTCGACGTTACCTACCTGAGATAGATCTTGAAACTGAAAAAATTCCATCAGACGTATTACAGTCAATGCAAATAAAATTAATTGATTTCTACGATGCAATGCATGACGTAATACCTACAGCAATGAGAGAGTTTTACGTAGAAAGGCCAAAGGTGTGGTGGCAAGATGTCGGCGGATTAGAAGATATCAAAAAAGCATTAACAGACAACCTAATTGTTGCCATGAAAGAGCCAAGCAAATTTACCAAAATGGGAATCAAACCTCCAAAAGGAGCTCTAATTTATGGACCGCCAGGGTGCGGTAAGACCCTAGTTGCAAGAGCGCTTGCTACTGAGACAGGTGCCAACATGATTTTGGTCAAAGGTCCAGAAATTCTCTCAAAGTGGATTGACGAATCAGAAAAAGCAGTCAGAGAGATTTTCAGAAAGGCAAAAACATCATCGCCTTGTGTTGTAATTTTTGATGAGCTTGATTCGCTTGCACGCTTCAAATCAGGAGAGGGAGGAGTAGGTGAGACAGTTCTTAGTCAACTATTAACTGAGATAGAGGAAGGAACATCATCACGAGTAGTGGTAATAGGAATTACAAACAGACCAGATGTATTAGATAATTCACTACTCAGAACAGGAAGATTAGATTTGGTGCTATATGTTCCGCCACCGGATGATAAGGGCAGATTGGAAATTATCAAGATACTGACAAAGAAGATGCCATTGGCAGGAGATGTCAAACTAGAAGAAATAGCAGTTGCCACTCAAAATTACACAGGGGCAGACTTGGCAGCACTTTGCAGAGAAGCCGCAGTTCAAGCAATGAGAAACAACGCCGCAAAGATTTCTAGTTCAGACTTTGCAAACGGCATGAAGCAGGTAAAGCCATCAATTACCAAAGAGGTGGATCAATGGTATAATACAGTAAGAGAAAGTATATCTAATGTGGTACCCAAGTCAGGAGATAAATCATTTTACGGATAGAAATGGCAATTCCACTAAAAAATATAATGCATGAAAAAATCAAGGAAGCAAACTCCCTTACAGATTCTGAGTTATACAAAGCTATGACAAAAGACGGGACAGTCATTCCAGAGGACAAATTCAACAAACTATTACTTGATTTAGAAATTTTGGGACTGATCAAAGTTGCATGGATAACAAAAGAGGCACGTAGAATAGAGATAGTCACAATAAAAGAGGAGATAGACATAGTCGATGAGCAAAATCAAGAGATGATGGAAAAAGACTATGAAGCCAGTTTTCCTGGTTTTGAAAAATAATTAGATTTCTAAAATAATGGGAAATGAAATGCCGCATCTAATGCGACTGCAACAAAAATTATTGTAAGATACGGAGCAGTTACTTTGTATGCTTTCCATGCAAACTCTGATGTCGGATTCTTTGTGAGTTTGTAATGATATAACAACATCAATCCGCCTGAAACTGCTGCAATTGCAGTATATACAATTCCCATGCCAAATGCGGAAAGTATCAGAGAGTATGGAAGTAAAATCAGAGTATTGCCCAGAATGTATTTTGATGTTCTTTGCATTCCAATTACAACAGGAAGCATTGGAATGTTGGCTTGCGCATATTCATCTTTTATTTTCATTGCAAGGCACCAAAAGTGGGATGGTGTCCATACAAATACCAAAAATCCTACCAGAAATCCCAACAAATCCATACTGCCAGTTGCAGCTGACCAACCTGCCCAAGATGCAGCACTGCCAGCTATTCCACCAATTACGATATTTGATGTGTTTAGTCGTTTAAGCCACACCGTGTATATTATGACATATGAAAATATTCCCAGTGCAATAAAAAATGCAGACACAGCATTTAGTGCAAAATATCCGTAAATTACAGAAATACAACTTACGACCAATCCATAAATCAAAACATGTGATGCAGTCATTCTGCCAGAAGGTATCGGCCTAGTACTGGTTCTCGTCATTTTTGGATCAATGTCTTTGTCATAGTAATGATTCAGTGCACTTGAGCCGGCAGAAGCCAATGCACCAGCTATAATGATATGAAGATATGCCCAATAGTCCAATTGTGGAGTATCTGCAACCAGTTTGTTTGCGGCATACATTGACGTTACAGCAGTAATAACTAACAAAACAACAATTCGCGGTTTGGATATTTCCAGTATTTCCTTAAAGCCCAATCTCACTCTATGCAAATCAGAAGCCATTTAATTTATTCGACTTTGATGATCCGTGTTATTTCAAAAGAATTAAGTATATCAGCCCTGACAGCTAGCTTGAATGAGTAATTGGGACCTCATGATGCCAGGCATGGGATTAACAGCTATAGGTTTAGCCGGTGTAACAATATCTTATGCAGGAATAGCTCATACATTTGTAGATGGAATGCATGCACTGACAGGCCTGACCATGTTTATTGGACTTATTTTTCTATCAGCAGGTATCTTAGACGGAGGTGTCTCAACTAGCAACAGAGCCAAAGCAACTACTCTGGTGATAATATCAATTGCATTAGGATTTGGAACATTTGCACTAACAATGAACTCATCAAACTACACAATCACATTGGCAGGGCTCTTGATGGCAATTGCTTTTCCATCAATAATCATAGCATATCTTGCAATGAAGATGCCACAGTATGCCAAACCGGTAGGGGTAATTGTCTGCCTAGCAAGTGCTACAGGAATTATCATGTGGTTTTCGTTTGGATTGGTCAGTCCTGATACTTACATGATCAACGAACCGATTGTAGAAGAGAAGACTGCAAAACAAATGCAACCATCAGGACCTGTATTTACAATTGCAATTTTGGACAAATCATCCATACAGGGAAATCCGGATTATGAGCCAGACATAGCGCATGTTCCAAAAGGAAATGTAGTGGAATGGACAAACAAAGACACAGTAGCGCATACGGTAACTAGCTCAGTAGATTATGGTGATACGTTTAATTCAAACATGATCAATGCCGGTGAGAAATTTGCACTTGATACAAGCAAACTAGCAACTGGTGAATATGAATACATGTGTGTGGTGCATCCTTGGATGACAGCGACGTTGGTTATAGAAGAGCCAAAAGCAGATGTCAAAGTAGTAATCCCACAAGGCGCAGGAACTCAAAAAGATGGGCAAATCTATTTTGATCCCGCAGTGACTCAAGTTTCAGTTGGAAGCACAGTAGTTTGGGAAAATGCAGACAGTGTAGTGCATACGGTAACTTCAGGCAATTCACAAGGACCAAATGGAACGTTTGATTCAGGAATGATCAATGCAGGGGCTTCATTCAAGTTCACATTTAATTCTCCGGGAAAAGAGGACTACTTTTGCATGGTGCATCCTTGGATGACAGGTTCTGTTGAAGTACAATAGGTTTGCAAAAAATCATAATAACGGAATCTCAAAAAAAAATTCTTTCAAATCACGCAGACAATGAGAAACCAAACGAATCATGCGCCATATTATTTGGCAGAGTAGACGGTCAAAAAACCATAGTAAACGAGATATTTCTTACAAAAAACATAGACGAATCGCCAGTTAATTTTACAATTTCAAATGAGCAATTAATCAAATGCTACAAAACTGCAGAAGAAAAAAATATGGATGTTGTAGGTATTTTTCATTCGCACCCAAATTCTGATGCGTATCCATCAGAGACGGACAAAAAATTCATGTACAGCAATCCGGTTGTGTGGGTGATTTATTCTGGAATATCAGACGAGTTCAAAGCGTATGTGCTAGAGCCAGACGTTTTGGAAATTTTAATTGAAACTTAAATCAATGCTTTAATCTAAAAGTGGCATTGAGTCCATCAACTTTTCTTAAAATCGTTTTGTCAGGTGAGATTATTTTTCCAATCACATTAACAGGAGACGCCGGTGTGATCTCTCCTTTTTTTCCAATAGGAGTAGGACCGTAAAACAAACAGATTGCTTTGCCTGATGGCCAATATGCGACATCGTTTAATTTCACAGGAGATTTTGCATTTTCTTCGAATATCTCAATTGGGGATTCGGAAGAATATACCTCCTCACCCCAGAGATGTAGTTTGACTGTGAAAGGTAATTTTTCTACAAAGGCTTTGACAGTCTTAGGAGAATATTGATCATCTAATTCCAAATAAATATCAGGGGCATTTGGGATTTTGACTGTGATTGTGTACATGACCTTTGATGATCTTTGAATTAAATATCCCTTTTTTTAAACAGAGTTATGGAAATTCATGTATACGATACATATGTCAAAGCCAAAGATGGTCATACCATGCACTTTGATGTAATCACTGGTGAGAAAAATCACGACAAAGCCATAACATACGGCAAAGAGTGGTTAAAATCAGTCGGTGAGGCAAGTGCCACGATGACTACCAATGAATGCCAATTCTGTCATTCACAAGGTGCACCAGAGCCTGTTGAACGGGCAATTAAGGAAAAAGGCTATTTCATCCAAAAGATGGAAGGCTGTCCTTAAACATCTTTTTCCTTTTTTAATTTTGATCTATATTTTTTAGGTAAGTTATTTTCCTTAAAGTATGACAGACCAGAAATATTCAAAGTGGACAGTTGAGGGAGACAAAAAAACAAAATGGATTTGCGGTTGTTTTCAAACAGCAGATGATTATTTTAAATTCTGTAAAAAACACAATGATATTTTGAAAAAAGCAATTCAGACACAGATAGATGAATTGGATTTGACCCTAGTAATAGAAGACTAGAGTGCAAGTATTGCTACAAATGCAGATACAAAGACAATTGCAATTGTGTTTAGTAATTTGATCACAGTGTTTAGTGCAGGACCTGCTGTATCTTTGTAAGGATCACCGATGATATCGCCGACAACTGCTACTTTGTGCAATTCAGTTCCTTTGTTTCCTTGCATCTCAACTAGTTTCTTTGCATTATCCCATGCACCACCGGTGTTTGCCAAGTGGTATGCCAGTGGAAGTCCAGTAACAACTGCACCCATCAACAAACCGGCAACAGCAGTTGGTCCTAAGAGAATGCCCAATACAATAGGAGATACGATAGCAATTATTGCAGGTTTCCAAAGTTCCTTAATTGATGCAGCAGTTGCAATATCTACACACTTTGCATAATCAGGTTTTGATGTTCCTGCTAAAATTCCAGAGTCGGATTTGAATTGTCGTCTTACCTCGTCTACCATCTTTCCTGCAGCACGTGATACGCCGTTGATAAGCTGTCCGGTAATAATAAATGGAATCAATCCACCAACCAACAATCCTACAAAGTGTTTCCTACAGCATCAATTTCATCAGTGACTTTTCTGTTTTCTTCGCCCATTCCGGTCATCTCTACAATTCCGCCTGCATTGTCTGCTATTGGTCCAAATGCATCAATGCTGAGGACAATTCCGGCAAGACTGAGCATTGCCATTGCAGTTAGTGAAGTTCCAAAGATTCCATACAACACTGGGTCTGTGCCTTCAGGTGCAGCGTTTGAAGCAATGCTAAATGAAAGAATAATTGCAACAATTAATGCAATCATAAATGGTCCGGTGGATTGCATTCCCTTGATGATTCCCATCAATGTAAGTGAGGCATATCCCCATTTTGCAGATTCAACAATGTCTTTGACTGGTTTGTATTTGTAATTTGTATATCTGTCAGTGATCTTTTGGATTACAGGGACAAGAATAACGCCAATTACTGTTGTTCCAAATAATGCATATGCTATTGTTGTTTGTCCAATGAAATAATATGTAAATATAAAATTCAAAATAATTGCGATAGTAGCAGAGACATAAAATGACACGTTTAGCGGCTTCATTACATCTGTAATATTTTTAGAACGAACTATGACAATGCCGATAATTGATGCAATCATTCCAGATGTTCCAATTAAAATTGGGTACATGAAAATTTGTGGAGCGCCAATAAGTGCGGCAATAAGCAATGAAGCTAGTATGGTAACAATGTAAGACTCGTAAACATCAGAGCCCATTCCTGCAGCATCACCTACATTGTCACCTACATTATCTGCAATTGTTGCAGGGTTTCTAGGATCATCTTCAGGAATATTGGCTTCTACTTTTCCTACCAAGTCTGCGCCCATGTCTGCAGCCTTTGTGAAAATTCCACCGCCGATTCTGATAAATAATGCAATCAGACTTGCGCCAATGCCGACACCTGCAATTGTAATTGGATCAGGGTAAATCATGTAAAGTCCGGTAATTGCCAATAGCGCCATTGCCGGAACTGCCAGTCCGACAGTTGCTCCGCCCCTAAATGCCATGGCAAATGTTTTGCCTAGTCCGCTGCCACTTAGATGAGCTGCTCTTACTGCTGCCTTGACAGTAATTTTTAATGAAATCAATCCTGCAACTGCAGAAAGTGTTGCACCTACTGCAAATGCCAGACCGTTTGAAAATCCAATAAAGTATCCGATAATGATTGAAAGTGTAATTGCTATGGGAATGATAATCTTCATCTCTCTTCTCAGAAATGCTGCGGCTCCAACTTTGACAGCGTTTGAGATCTCCATCATCTCTTTGGTGCCTGATGGTTGCTTTGTAATCCAAGTAACTATGCCTAAAGCAACGATAAAAGAAGCAATGCCAGCCCCAATGGGCAGAATTTGTTGTATATCCATGCTGTAATTGGCTTGCTTTGTGCTGGAAATATAAATCAATGAGGGAATTTATTTTCTTTTTTGATATGGCAGAAATGTTTTGCCGCGAAGTCCTTGCCTTACCAGCTTGTTGAATCTTTTGCCATGTGCAAGATATGGAAATCTCATGTGGATTAATTCGTGAACCAGAGTATTTTCCAAAGTCTTTTCATCGGGAATTTTTCGGACATTGATGAAGACCAGATTGTGTTGCAAATATGAAACGCCATAGTACTTGTAAGCAGATGTTCTCCTGCCCTCAGTCATTTCCTTTGGCATATCAAGTACTTCTTTGGTGGTTAGCAGAATTTTGGGTTCGGGGATTGAGAAGCGGTTTGAGTAGATGCCAACTTTTTCCAATATCTGCAGTTTTAGTTCAGGATCTATCTTCACAGTGATTTGTAAAATAATCTACGTTTATTCTGAAATGTCAATTCTTGTATGAGAATTGGTGTACAATGTTTCGTGTGTTATGATGTTTTAAGATTAATGCAGGAGTCTTCAATTAAGATGACAGGTATTTTCAAAGATGATTGTTGAGGAAGATAATTCATGATATTGAGTTTTTGTCTGCAATTTGAGTTCATTGTTTAAATTAGTCCATAAAAGACATCCGCCATGAACATGTGGGTTCAAATAATTATTGTATCACTCTTAGTTTTGATTTTAGGGTTTTTGGTTTTGATATACGTGCAAGGTCTTTCCTCCCATGCAATGACGGATAACGATATTCAAACAATACCAGTAGACATAAAGGAGTTCAAGTTCACTCCATCTGAAATCCAAGTAAAGCAAGGAAAGGTAAAGTTTGTAGTAACAAATAACGGATCTGTTCCACACGAGTTTTTGTTTTACGAATCAGGTGAGATGACATCTCCTATTGTTGCCATGAAAAATATGGCAAGTGGACAAACAAGAGAAAGTGATGTGATTGAGCTAAGAGAGGGGACCTATGAAATGGGATGCCATCTTCCAGGCCACTTTGAGGCAGGGATGAAAGGCAAGATTGTCGTAGGTTCTACTGCTAGTCAACATGTAGAGAAAACAATGAGCTATGAAGAAATGGACAAAGCCCACGAAGCAGGTGTAAAGGCATTCCCTGCAAAAACAGAAGGGATTGGAGGACAAATAATAGAACCAAAGATTGTCGATGGTGTCAAAGTATTCGAACTTACTGCAAAGCAGATAAACTGGGAAGTGTCTCCTGGCAAATTTGTTGACTCTTATGCATACAACGGACAAGTTCCAAGTCCTGAAATACGGGTTAAACATGGAGACAAAGTAAAGATAGTTCTAAAGAATGAACTTCCAGAATCAACAAGCATACACTTCCACGGTGTGGATCTTCCATTTTCCCAAGACGGTGTGCCATTTATCAGTCAGCCTCCAGTGCATCCCGGTGAAACTTTCGAATACGAGTTTACAATTGTAGATGAACCAGGGACATTCATGTATCATTCACATCACAATGCAGAGCAGCAAGTTGACAAAGGTCTCTTTGGCACATTCATTGTCGAAGGTGAGAAAAACTGGGATGTAGAATATACTCTAGTTACCGGTGACGGAACACATGGTTTTACATTAAACGGTAAAGGATTTCCTGCAACTGCACCGATTGTTGTAAAGAAAGATCAGAAAGTTTTTGTGAGAATATTAAATGACGGTCAGCTGTTGCATCCTATGCATCTTCATGGATTTGACTTTCAGGTAATTGCACAAGACGGCAAACACGTAACACCGTACACACGAGATACATTGACTGTTGCACCTGGTGAGCGCTATGACATTATTTTTACTGCATCAAAAGACGGCATATGGCCTTTCCATTGCCATGTACTGTCACATGTTGAATCAGATCATGGAATGCACGGAATGGTCACTGCAGTGATAGTGCAAGAGTAAGTTGCCGTTACATAACAGAAAATGAAATTTGTTGAATTAATAGGGTCAGAATATTTTGTAGTGTAATCACGAATCATACAGCCACCGTCTCATCATACCCCGATTATTCCATTAAATCAAGTAACCTTTGTGTTTTATTTCTAATTTCTGGAGTTACTTTTACTATGACCAGTCCTTCGTTTGGCTGACCATACATCACTATTGAATTTTCAGGAGCATGAATGCACACGGGAATTACTAAAAGATCTTCCTCACCTGTAACAATTAGTCTTACAGGCGCTTTTGAGACAAATGCTTTTTTGATCATATCAATGCTTTGTGGGGTTATCTCTGCTGTGGGATTGTTACAGGCAAGTTCGGTGTATCTGCTATCATGTTTTGCAGGTTCTCGTTTTACTCTTTTTTCTTGATTATCAATAATTTGCAATGACGGAATCAAACCAAAATCAATCATCTTTTCAGTTGTCCTGTCTCCCACTGTGATTAGATACGAATTTTCTGATAGGTGTTTTTGAATGTTGGATTTGTTTGCCTGACTTTCAGGAATCAGTATACCAAGAGGATTTTTGAATCTGTCTCTAAGAGAATCAGGTAATTTCACAGGAATCGCTTAGCTTGTAGGTATTGATTCATTTGTACTTTGAGATTTCATTTCTTCTTGCATTTTTGAAGCAAGAATACTGCATTGTGCTGCAACATTTTTTGCGCTTGCTCTAAATGCTTGTGCACTAGGAGAATCAGGATTTGTAATCATGATTGGTTTTCCCAAATCAGAGCCGGACATGATTCCGGAGTTTAATGGGATTTCACCTAAGAAAGGCATTTTAAATTGTTCACTGATTTTCATGCCGCCACCTTCACCAAAGATGTAATGCTTTTCATTACAAGTAGGACAGATAAAGTAACTCATGTTTTCAATAACTCCAATAATTGGAACATTTAGTTTTTGAAACATTGAAACTGCTTTGACTGCAACGTTACTTGCGACATCTTGTGGAGTTGTAACTACCAATATTCCAGTAATAGGAATTGTTTGTGCAAGTGTTAATGGAATATCACCAGTTCCTGGAGGAAGATCCACAATAAGATAATCCAAGTCAGACCAATTAGTATCAACTAAAAATTGTTTTAGTATTCCAGAAATAATCGGACCGCGGTAAATTGCAGCTTGATTGGATTGGTCTGCAAAGAAACCAAAGGAGACAACTTTTAATCCATCAGAATCTGCCGGTTGAAGTTTGTTATCTTCTACTTCCATGTGACCGCTTTTCATTCCAAGCATCAAAGGAATACTAGGACCGTAGATATCTGCATCAAGCAGACCGACTTTAGCACCAGTTTGGGATAATGCCAAAGCTAAATTCAAAGAGACAGTTGATTTTCCTACACCACCTTTTCCACTTGCAACGCCGATAATATTTTTGACAGTAGCCATTCCAGTATCTGCATCAAGGGAGCGGCCTTCCATAACTTTTGCAGTTACTTTCATGTCAAAATTTTTGAGTTCTTTTATCTCGCTGATTGCTTTTCTTACATCGTCTTCAATTTCTACATTAAATGGACATGCCGGAGTTGTAAGCTCCAAAGTAAATTTCAGATTTCCATCATTAAGCTCAAGGTCTTTGATCATTCCCATAGATACAATATCTTTTTTTAAATCAGGATCAATGACAGTACTTAGTTTTTCAAGAACTTGATCAATTCCAACCATTGGGTCAAAAAGTCAGTTCACTTTATTTAAACATAGGTCGAAGAGTTAAAAAAACATCAATTATTTGCAAAATATACAAAATATTACTCAAATGAAGCGTGAATTACCCAAAGATTCATAAATTCAAATTCAACAAAAATATCAATTGTTTTCTATATCTACCCTAGTTGATGTTGTAAGAATTCCACCAAGCTTGTTTGGAACAGCACTCAAAAAGGCAGCAACAAACATTCTCAAAGACAAGTATGAGAGCATGATTAATGCAGAATTAGGATATATCATTATGATTTTAGATGCCAAAGTCGACGAAATGGGAAAGATGATTGCCGGAGACGGTGGAACATTTCACAAAGTCGAGTTTGAGGCACTGACATTTTATCCAAAACTCCAAGAAATTGTTCAGGGGGAAATTGTAGACATTACAGACTTTGGCGCATTTGTAAGAATAGGTCCAACTGATGCACTGTTGCATCTATCACAAGTCATGGATGACTATCTAAAGAGCGATGTAAAATCTGGAATGATTTTAGCTAATCAAAGTGGCAGAACACTAAAAGTCGGTTCAACCCTTAGAGCAAGAATTACAGCAGTGTCATTAGGCAAAGCCGCTGCAATGGGAAAAATTGGAATTACATGCAGACAACCATTCCTTGGTGCAGACGATTGGATTGCAGAAGAGATTAAAAAATCTGGTGGCTCTAGTGATTCAAAAGAAGCTAAAGTAGAGGCAAGTTAAATGGCACGAGAGATGGCTTGTAGAAAGTGCAAGTTTGTAACTACAGGAAAAGTATGTCCAGTTTGCAAATCATCAGATTTAACACCAGATTGGAGTGGAATTGTACTAGTTGTTGATCCGACAAACTCCCAAGTTTCAAAAACATTAGGGATAAAACAAAAAGGCAAATACGCAATCAAAGTCACGTAAATTTCTAAATCTTTAAAATCATACTTTATCATATCATCATGTTGTCATTTAATGCTAGAAAGCAATTAATGGAATTTTTATCCGAAGACATTGGCAAAGGCGATATTACAAGTGCACTTTTGCCAAAGAGAAACATCTCTGCTAAAATAATATCACGAGAGGAAGCAGTTGTTGCAGGAGTGAGACATGCAAGTAAGATATTCAAATTAAAAGGATGCAATGTAAAGATTGTAAAAAATGACGGCAGCAAGATAAAGCCAAATCAAACAATAATGACTATTTCAGGGAACGCAGGAAATATTCTAACATGCGAGAGAACTGCGCTTAATTTACTCACAAGAATGAGCGGCATTGCAACTCAGACAGATTATCTGGTAAAAAAAATTGCAAACAAGAAAACCAAACTGTATGCAACCAGAAAGACGGCTCCAGGACTGAGATATTTTGACAAAGAGGCAGTGGAGATTGGCGGTGGAAAGAAACACCGATTAAAACTAGATGAGATGGTGATGATCAAAGACAATCACATTGCAGTATCAGATTCGCTGTTATCTTTGATTAGAATGGCAAAAAGAAGATATAAAAAATTTGAAGTGGAAGTTGAAAATACGCCAGATGCGGTATTGGCTGCAAAGGAAGGAGCAACCATAATCATGTTGGATAATTTTTCCCCAGAGCAGATTAAAAAGACAATTCAGGTTCTCAAAAATCAGAAATTACGAAACAAAGTATTACTTGAGGCATCTGGAGGAATCAATTCAAAAAATATTGCAAAATACGGTAATACAGGTGTGGATATTATCTCGGTTGGAAGCATTACCAATTCAGTCAAGGGAATTGACATGAGTTTGGAGATTTAGATTTTAGATTCAATCTTTGATAGTAATTCAGATACGGCTTTATTTTTTGGATCAATTTCCTTGATTTTGTTGCAGCACTGAATTGCCAGTTTATTCTCACCTAAATGATAGTGAGAGTTTGCTTTTAGTGTTAGAACTTCGATATCAAAGGTGGCAATTTCCAGGGCTTTATCAAAATACGAAATTGCAGTTCTGTATTTGTTTTTCATATTAGTATATTCCGCCGACAATAAATAAAACATCATTTTCGTGAGGAG
>JACRND010000172.1 GCA_016234975.1 Nitrosarchaeum sp.
ATCCACCAGCATCTGCTATACAAGCACATTTCCAGATTCCAGCAGTACCGTTAAAATTCATAAATAAATTAGAATTGCTTTTAGCCTTTTGTTCAATTAAAAAATGAAAGTCAAGACTAAGTGCTTGCGCTTGGGTAATTGCAGAGTAGTTTTCATTTACATGACCCCAACGGCATTGAACCAATCCAATATTTGGTTTAGAAAAATGAGGGATTGCTCTTTTTAGAAACCAACTAGGTGGAATAAAATCTGCATCAAAAATTGCTACGAATTCTGTATCAGTGGTTTGCATTGCATGCTTCAAAGCACCTGCTTTGTACCCCTTTCTGGTGCCACGTCGTACATGTTCAATTTGAAATCCCTGTTTTTTGTATGTTGCAACAACATTAGACAAAAGATCCACTGTTTCATCGTCAGAATCATCCAAAACCATTATCCTCATCTTTTCTTTTGGATAATCCATCGCACATACAGCATCAACAAGTCTTTTTGCAACATACTTTTCATTGTAGATTGGTAATTGAATGGTAACAGACGGCGTTCCCATATTAATAGTAGAAAGAATTTCTTTTCTCTTGATTGAGAGATATGTCAGATAATAGAAGTTGCAAGTGTAAGCAGTAATAATAATTGCAGAGAAAATAAACAGATCAAAAACAAACTGAGTAAATGTATTAAGTGCCATTGTCTGATTTCACAAAATGTCTGGTCGCTATTTATACTTGCAAAGTAATTTGCTTATTTTTGCTCAAAGATCTTAATTGCTTGTGGTGGACAAACACCTTCACATGCAAGACAAAATATACAATCAGGTTCTTTTGACATGAGTGGTTTTTTCTCTGATGCAGGATTTCCAGGAGTGTCAAACCATTCATAGACTCCCACTGGACATGCTTCAATGCATCCACCATCTGCAATACATATATCATAATCAACAGATACAAATTCGCCCCAAACACCAAGAATTCCATTGTTGGTGCCTTTTCTACCCCAAGTTTTGATTGTGTATCCATTTGCATCGAATGGAGTAGATGGTTTCATTTTAGATTTGTAAGCAACATCAATAGGTCCGGGTTTTGCCCCTTCTGGAATTTCAATTTCTCCTCCCTCATCTTCAGCAATTTCATCTGTAGCTTCAGTTGGTTTTGGTTTAGCATTAAGAACAATTTTTGCAAGAGGAGTGAGCTCTTCTAGTCTCTGTATTGCTTCAGAATGATTAAGCTTCTCTGCTTTGGCAAGATAAGAAATCATCTTATCGGCTAAGATTGTGTTACGCAAGATAGTATCAATTACCATTTTTGCAAAATGATCTGCCTTTTTTCTATAATCTTTAACCCAATTTGGGTCACCGAATTTTTCAATTGGAAAAATTTGATAAATAATATCAACCACCTCTCCGCTGACAATCTCAACAGTGACGGACAATTCTACTTCTTCATACCCTTTTGAATCAGGATCTTTCATGTTCTGTTCTTTCCAACGATATGTTGCAAAGACCCTATCGGCATAAGCATCCATTTCAAACGCCTTTTTTAGGCCATCGTGTACAGATTTAATTTCCAGAGGATCTTCAAGTTTTATTGGCAATCTATAAAGTCCAAGTTTGAAACCATGAAGAGGATACACACCACGTTTTGCAGTTGGTGCTTCCATTGTCCAGACTCGATCTTTTAGAAGTAATGACATTCGGTTTCAGTAGATTGAATTTATTTAAAAAGGTTATCAGTCACTATCGTCTGGACATGTGAGTTCTCGAAGTTCGGTGTATTTTTTTTCCATTGCTTCTGCATATTCTGAGATTTTTCGGAGATCAAACAGATCTTTTGAAAAATACCAACGAATTGGAACCCAATGGCCAATTCCATCCATGTCATGAATCATGCCTTTATCAGCTTTGACATTTAGTTTTTCATCGATGGATGTGTCTTTTACCGTAAGACCTCTTTTTGTTTTATCTTCAAGTATAAAATCAGTATCGCCGTCTTTAATGTAGTAAAATGAGCCATTCTTTAGTACAGGAAGGTCTAATGACAATCTATTTTTCCACTGGATTTCCTATCATGTTACCCCATTCAGTCCAAGAACCATCATAGTTTCGAACCTTGGAATAACCAAGCAGATATTTCAGAACAAACCAACTATGGGATGATCTTTCTCCAATTCTACAATAACAGATAACGTCTTTATCTGGTGTAACACCTTTTGATTCGTAATTTTGTTTAAGATCTTCTACAGACTTGAATGTGCCATCTGTATCATTTACAGCAGTTGCCCATGGGATGTTATTTGCTTTAGGAATATGTCCACCTCGTTGTGCATGTTCCATTGGATACTCAGGAGGTGCTGTAATTTCACCAGAGAATTCTTTTGGAGATCTTACGTCAACCATCACAGTATCTTCTCGTCCTAATGCTCTACTGACATCAAACAGGTAAGCACGAAGTCCCTCATCAGGTGGTTGTGCTTTGTATGTGGATAAAGCAAGTCGTGGTTCTTCTGTAATGTATTCTTTATTTTCTAATTCCCATTTTTTTCTTCCACCATTCATAATTTTTAGATTTTCATGACCATAGTATTTGAAAACCCAGAAAACAAATGCTGCAAACCAATTATTAAAATCACCATAAAGAATTACTTCGGTATCTTCACGTATACCGTTTTTAGACATTAATGTCTCAAATTGTTTTTTATTTATGATATCCCTAGTTATAGGATCATTAATGTCTCGCTTCCACCAAATTAAGCTGGCTCCTTTGATGTGGCCTTTTTGATATCCGTTTACGGGGTCATAATCAACTTCGACTAATTTTCTATTTTCATTTGGAGGATTTTTTGATACCCAATCTGTATCTACTAAAACTTCGGGATGTGCGTAGTTCATGTTATTTTACAAATTTGTATTCATACTTATTTGTTTTTACAGTAAATCAAATAAAAAATATCTTTTTAACTAAATGATATTTAGGAGAACTGCTTGAAACTTCAAAAAGTGGCAGTAGTCAGTAAAGTAGGTTCAAAAGAGTCAGAAGAGGCAGCAAGAAATGTTGCAAAAAAGTTTCTAGCAAAAAAATCTACAGTATTTACAATTTCGCCCATAGAAGTAGAGGGTGCAAAAAAGGTGGAGACATTAGATGAGCTAAAAAAAGAAAAGCTGGATCTAGTAGTTACATTAGGAGGAGACGGAACAACTCTGAGAGTTTTCAGATATCTTGAAAACGATACACCAATTTTAACAATTAATGTAGGTGGAAACAGGGGCATATTATCGGAGATAACAATTGAGGAAATAGATGAGGCAATTGATAAAATTCTAAAAGATAAGTTCTTTTTAGATAAACGAACTAGAGTTGTTGCTTCATGTGGAGGTAAAGAATTTCCACCTGCATTAAATGAGATTTACATTTGTAGAACAAATCTTACAAAAACCGCAGAAATTGAGATAAAATTTCAAAATGACACGGTCAAACAAAAAATGGATGGCGTCATAATTGC
>JACRND010000002.1 GCA_016234975.1 Nitrosarchaeum sp.
AAATAATTTAAGATATTTTTGTTTTAATGGCAAGATTGTAATTACTACTATTCTAGTTATCAGTCATTCTACAAAAACACATATGTTTAGCAGTTTCCAAAAATAACATCTATAAAATATTTCATAAATTATTTCAATCCGAAAAAATGATGTATTTTATTATTGATATAATCTAATCAAAAGAACACGGAAACGCTTACACCATATACCAATGTATACCGCGTTGAGTTAACACCCTACGTTTCCGTGCGTTGCACCAAACCGAAGTTTAATGCAGTATCGTTACTACAAAATCACACTTAAAGATACAGCGTAATTATCAACATTGATTTTAAAAAAAAATCAAACTATGTTCACTTACGATCATCACATTAATGGTGTATTTTGATGTATTACGCTTGATCTGAAGAACATATAGGAAAACGACACTAACAATAAAAAGCAAATTCCAACAGATCAAGAATAATGAAAGACTATGTCGTGATAGGCGGATCTGCTTCAGAGCATTTAGCAAAAAACATCGCTAAAAAACTACAAGCAAAATATCTAAAGACAAGAGTAAAGATATTTCCTGACGGAGAAAGGAAGATCACGGTTGTAGGGCAAGTAAGAAAATGCAAAATTATTGTTGTTCAGTCCACGTATACCCCAGTAGATTCTAATCTAGTTGAAGCATTATCGTTGATTTCAAAAGCTCGTGAGATGTCCAATGAAGTTATCGCCGTGATACCATACATGGGTTATGCTAAACAAGATAAAGAATTTCTCAAAGGAGAAATAACAACAATTTCAGTTATTGCAAAGTTGTTTAAAGCATCGGGAGCAACACAATTAATCGTAGTTGATTTTCACAGTCCAAAAGCATTAGATTTTTTCAAAGTTCCAATAAAGAATCTATCAGCTGTTTCCCTACTTGCACAGTATTTCAAAAATCTCAAATTAAAAGAACCATTGATAGTATCACCGGATATGTATTGGAGGCATAAGGCAAAAGAATTTGCAAAATATCTCAATGCAACTTCCATCGCATTAAATAAACAACGTGATAGAAAAACGGGGAAATTAATCATCAAATCACCACATCTGAAATTTTCCAAAGGAAGAGATCTTGTACTGTTTGATGACATGATAAGTACTGGAGGAAGTATTCTAAAAGCGATCGAATTTCTTAAAAAAGAGAATTTTAGAAAAATATATGTTGCATGTACACATCCTGTTTTTGTTGGAAATTCGGAAAGAAGAATCAAAAAATCAGGCATAACAAAAATCATTGGCACAAATTCCGTTGAAGGAAAATTTTCAAGAATAGATCTATCAGACATTATTGTCAAGACAATACTTGATTGGAAATCATAGTTTTGATAAACACATGATTGCTATCCTATCTGTCTATTACAAACGTTCTTTGCACTACTGGTGATTCTGTTATTTTGTGAATCAACATATCAGATTTTTTTCCTACTCCGATTGATGATTGTGTAGATAGAATTGCCTTTACACGATCCAGTTTGTGTGATTTTTCAGCATGTATTGTAAATAACAATTCTCCTTTTTCTACACCGTCTCCAATTTTTTTATTAAAAACAACTCCTGCACCTTTATCCTTTGGTGCACCAGCTGCACGCCCTATCTCTACAAGAACTCTATTTTCCATCCACAGAACTTGTCCTGATTTTTCAGATCGTACATGTAAAAGATATTTTCCAATCTGAATATCTTCAGGTTTTATCGACGGATTTCCACCTTGTGCCTTTATTATTTCACGCATCTTTTGTTCTGCTTTACCTGATTCAAGAATTTTTTTTGCAAGAACATACCCATTTTTTTTACCTAACAATTCAAACATGCTACCAGCTATGTTACATGTTTTGTCTATGAGATCAGGAACTATTTTTTGATTCATTAAAACCTCTAATGCCTCTTTTGCTTCTAGTGCAGGACCAATTGTATTTCCTATGGGCTGTTCTCCAAAAGTCACTATACAATGAGTATGAATTCCCAATCGCCTTCCAAGTTCAATAATATCTCTTGCTAAGAGGTCTGCCTCTCCAGTTGTCTTCATTTTTGCTCCCCTGCCAGTTGGAATATCAACTATAAGATGAGTTGCCCCTACTGCCTTTTTTTTACTCATAATAGATGGTAAAAGTAACGGATCAATATGTAGAGAAAATTCTGTTTTTACAAATATGTCATCGGCTGGTGCCAATTCAATTGCGCCTCCCCACATTATACATCCATTTGATTTTTTGAGGATTTGCAACATTTTGTTTATTGTAAATTCAACAGGCATCAGAACCTCTGCACGGTCAGCTGTTCCCGCAACTGAAGTGATTGCCCTTGATGATGTTTTTGGAATGGTAAATCCTTCAGATGCAATAATTGGCACCACCAGTAAAGTTGTTTTGTCTCCTGGAACTCCGCCTATACTGTGTTTATCCACAACAATTTTTTTATCAATACAAAGAGTCTTACCTGTATCTACCATTGCGCGGGAGAGACTTGTTGCTTCATCCAGATCTATTTTGTCTAGATGTAATGCAGTTACAAAAGCAGCTATTTCGTTTTCATTAAGATTTCCATCGACTAAATCCTGCACAATTTCATGAATTTCTGGATACAGTAATTTTTTTCCTGAGAGTTTGTTTCGAATAAATTGCAATGATTTTGGAAATGGTGCAATTTCTACGGTTACTTTGGAATTGGGTTTTAAGAAAAGCGAATTTCTAACCTCTTCGGTTACACCTAGAAAACCCCTTTCAACAGAGGTATCAGATATGTTAACTATTGCAATTATCTTTTTCTTTGTTTGTATCGTTATACGTTCAGAAGCGGTTATGTTTAACTCGTCTGCATCCTTACCATTTAAAAACACAAATGGCTTACCACCTGAATCTATACCCAAAATCTTTACTTTTAATTGCATGTATCTTGAATCTAGTGTAAAATGATCTTTTATAACCTGCTCGCTGAATTCCAGTTTTTTGTTATCAAATGTGAGTTTGAACTACTTTTCTAAATATCAGTTAATACGATAAAGATACATGACCTACAAAATATTAAAAAAAATACTGGTACCATTAGATGGCTCAAAAAACTCTCTTAGAGGGTTGGACATGGCACTCGCTTTTGCAAAGCCTACAGAATCAACAGTAATAGGCTTGAATGTTTTTTCACTTCCTTCAGTTATTACAAGTTCATCAAATATGAAAAACAAAATAAGGAAAAAAAGTGAGAAGATCATCAAACAGGCAGAAACAATATCCCAGAAAGGAAATGTAACATTTACAGGCATGATCAAAATTGGCGAGAATGTAGGAAATACAATAATCACTGTTGCAAAAAAACAGGGTGTAGATATA
>JACRND010000161.1 GCA_016234975.1 Nitrosarchaeum sp.
AAGGTCTAAAGGCAGTTAAAATCTTATCCAAAGAAGAGATAAAGACAAATGTTACTTTATGTTTCTCTGCCACACAGGCGCTCTTAGTCGCCAAGGCAGGTGCAGAGTATGTTAGTCCCTTTATTGGTAGATTAGATGATATTGGTAAAGATGGAATGAATTTGATTAGAGATATCAAGACAATATTTGATAATTATAAGAAGAATGATAAAAATTTTGATGCACAGATTCTTGTTGCAAGTATTCGTCATCCAATACATGTTGTTGATGCAGCAAAAATTGGAGCTCATGTAGTCACTTTACCTCCTGCTGTTTTAGATAAAATGCTACAACACCCTCTTACTGATATTGGACTAGAAAATTTCCTATCTGATTGGAAAAAACTAAAAGCAGGAACCTGACATGAGAATTTAAAACTCACAGATCTTGTTTTTGTAATTATTTTGTGATAACTTATTTTACTATTGTTATTGGTATCTTTGATTTATGAAGTAAATAGTTTGCAACACTTCCAAGAAATATTTCAGAACTTGGATCAGGTCCTCTTGAACCTATTATAGTGAGATCAAATTTCTTCGTTTTTGAAAATTTGATAATTGTTTTACCTATATTTTCTCCTTTCAGAATTTTTCCTATAAATGAGACTTTGTTTTTTCTTGTGCTTTTTTGAGCTTCTGTTATTATTATTTCAGCTCCTTTGATATGTTTCTGCTTAATTTCAGATGAAACTGGAAATTGGAATCCTAACGAATATCTGACAACATGTATGCCTGTAATTTTTGCATCTAATTGTTTTGCTATATCTGATGCTAATTTTAATCCTTTTAGAGATGATTTTGAACCATCAAGTGGAACTAGTATGTTTTTAATTTTTCTCATAGCACTTCAAAACTATAATGATAATTAAATATGATTTTTAACAAACTTCTCTTTTTTTGGACAGTATGAACTAGAATAATGCTTAAAAATGAAAATTGAGGTTTTTTATGATGATCCTTTATTTGTGCTCTTTCTTGAGCCCGTTCCTCTGCCTGTGATTCTTGTCATGCCTTCAGTTGAAGGTCTTGGTTTTACATCTGGCAAATCTCCTAATCTTTTTGCACCAGTTCCTCTACCTGTGTGAACCATTCTATTTGCTGCTTGTTTTTTCTTTTCTTCTTGCACTTTTTTATATGCATCTCCAGCCCAAGCTTTCTCACTATCATCAATTTCTCTTGTTCCTGTTCCTCTACCTGTTCTAATTCTGATTTTTGCCATAATTGAGGTTATCGCCTCTTGTATTTATTTAAGCTCATTATGCTATGAGAAATTATATTTAAGATAATCCTGAATATGCTCTTAGATTATTACCGTATTCGTGCAATCAAATATTATCTATAATTCTATAATACTTTTAGACATTGTACATGGGTATACTTATGAAAAATAAATTATATTTCATCATTCCTTTAATTGCCATTCTTCTAATTTTATTCAATGCTTTTTTTGGTCATTTAATATTTGGTTCACCTTATGGTCAAGACATTAACAAGTATTCTATCTACATTCATCTGCAACCTGAATGGAATAGTTATCCTGGAAATATTATCTATGACATAACAAATGTATGGTCAAATCCAAATGCCAAATCTGATGTTAAAGCATTTGATTATGATTTATCCGACACTACACTATTTTCTGATTATAACTTCAATCAACTACAATATCAAAAGCAAAAATCCTTTGTTGAATTAAAACATGAATTTAGTAATTGTGAATCTAGTTGGAAACCCCATCTTTATCGATATGCAATTGATAGTATTCGTAATAGTATTGAATTGATCCAAGGCACTCAATTAAACAATGACCCATATGTATCAATTTATCCAAACATTTCAAATGAAAAATATACTTCAGACAAACAAAAAGAAATCATAAAGCAAGGATATGCTCAATTCATACCTATTTGCACTTCAAACGATTTAACTTCATACGAATTTGCAGTTTCAATAAATGATAAAAATACTGCTTTTGATGTATATTTTATACCATCTGAAATTGAACTAAGTGATTATCTTGAAGATCATTCTTTTACATTTTATACTCAAGAAGGATGTTTTGCAATCAATCATAATAGTTTTAGTGGTATTTGTAATAACGTGGGAAAAAATTCGGGATTGCTAGTTGTAATACCTGATAATCTAAAACTATCTTTAACTAAAGTGAAAATTAGTCTACATGAAAAATTATTGGATTGAATTATTTTTTAATTATTAATCCAACCAAGTTTTTTAAAATAAACAAACATTAGTACTACTGGTATCAATGCTACTAGGATTATTACTATGAATGAGGTATATGGTCCTAAAAGCGTTGAATGATCATTTAATCCTCCAGGTAAATTCACATTCATTCCATAAAATGCTGCAATAACTGTTCCAGGAATTGAAAATGTGAAAATTATTGTTAATAACGCAAGCACTTTATTTGTTTTTTCAGTACTTAACATGAAATCTGTATCTTTGTAAATTTCCATCGTTTCTCTGGATTCTTCTAATGTTTCAATTACTTTGTCAATGTGATCAATTACATCGTCAAAATATAATGAAAGATCTTCTTCATCTGAAAATTTTTTAATATTTTTAGCAATCTCTAATACAAATTTTTTTAATGGATTTGCTATTCTTCTCATTATGTTGATTTCTCTTCTAAGTAATGCAATATTTCTTGCCACTGATTTTGTTTCATCGAATACTTCATCTTCCAGATCATCTAAATTTGCAATTACTTTTCTTGATATGTGCAATAGATCATCTACTAGAATATCCACTATTTCATGAAGTAGATACCCTGGTGATTTTCCGAGTAATCTTTCTTTTCTATTTTGATCCAAATCATTTTTACAAATATTCACCAAATCTACTAATGGTTTTAAATCTCCTTGATGAACAGTTACTAGAAAGTCCCTTCCGATAAATATGGAAAGCTGACTATTTCTTGAAATTCCATGTTGTTGTAACAGTGGTGGAAAATGTAATATCACAAAGAAATGATCATCATAACTATCTAATTTTGGAAGCTCAAATTTAGTCATGCAGTCTTCAATGTTTAATGTGTTGAAATGATATTTTTCAGATAATTCTTCAACATCACTTCTATCTGGACTTTGCAAGTCAATCCACGAAAATTTTTTACCTTGAACTGTTTCTATCTTTCTTTCCACAGGTGCTCCTATAGGTTTTTTCCCAGCATGCAGTCGATTAGTGATAAATTCTTTCTTCAAGTTGAATGACAACCTGATTCAACAAATTTAAAGCGATCGCTAATTTTGATAAAAAATTCTAATGATTTATTTGAATCAATAATCTGATATCTTGATTTTCAGATTATTTCCATGGAATCAAGTAATTAGCGCCGATCCATGTGAGTCCAATTGTTATTCCCATAGCTATCCACCAAAATCTCATAACTGTAATTTGCACTGGTTAATAATAAATCTACAGGCTAATTTTCATTGTATTAAAATCAAAGATTATTACAGGATAAACGATTTTTTATTCTTGTGGCCCTCGTAGTACAGTGGCTAGTATAGGGGACTGTGGATCCCCGGACAGGGTTTCGATTACCCTCGAGGGCCTACATAATTTTTTAAAAAATACCATATTTGCTTGATTCCATCTCTTCTTTAATGGCCAGTTTGAATCGTGGAATTTTGCCCTCTAAATTATTTGTAAGCCATGTGAGAAATTTTTTTTCTATACCTTTTCCTTTCAATCTGTAAAAATCTTGTCCCATTTGATCAACGAGCTTTTCCACCACTGCTTTGTTGACACTTACAACAAAAAAATGCCATCCAAAAGCAAATTCTGAATCTGTAACTACAAAACACTCTTGACTGTGAACCATTTCTTCTAAAAGAGAGAGTTGATGTGTTATTGCCTTACTTGTTTTATCATAATCTACAGCAGATACGTTGATGTTTATTCTATCCATCATGGTTGTATGTGATTGACACAAAATAAAAGGATTACACAAAAATTATTTTAAAAGATGTTCAAAATCAATATCAAAATGTGTTTTCATAATGTCTATGTATGTTTGAATAGATTCTGGAATTTTCTCTCCACAAGAGACTCCTAAATTCCTTGCATTAATCCAAATTACTAGAGTTTGAATAATTGTTAAGAATCTATCATTTCCAATTTCAGGAGTGCTAATCGACTTTGTATATCTCTCCGCAAATTCCCATGCAGTTACAAAATTCACGCATTTTACACCGAAAATTGCTAACACTTGTTCTTGTAAACTGTTTGTTTTCCTAAAAGGAATTTGGTTAATTATGTATGGAAATTCTACTTTTTCAGGAAGGCAACCTGGTAATGGTCCCCAAATCGTGATTATTTTTGTACCTTGTTTTAATTTTTCAAATTTACTCATCATGTGCTTGATAATATCTTCATCAGTAAACCAGAACAAAATAACAGTGGCATCAGAAATATCTACATTCTGTATGTCTTCACAAATTAACTCTCCTAAAAGATTATCTTGACTTAGGATCTCTCTTGCTTGTTTGATTTTGTCTGGATTATTGTCAATCCCAATGGCTTTTTTTACATTGTATTCTTTCAAAGCTAACGCAATTCCTTTTCCATCTCCACATCCAAGATGATAAAAAATATCCTTCTTTCCTAAATTTGAAAAATTAAAAATATTTCTAAATGACTTTTCCGGTAATTGGACATCTTCTCCACTAACTATGTTTTCTGGTAGTGATTTTAGATACTCTTCTATTTTCAATATTATAATTAAAACAATATAGGATTTATTCTCTTATGCTTTCAAGCTTTGAAACTGCTTGCCATAATTGTGTTCTTACATATGAAGGCATATTGGGATCTTGTGTTACATCATCTAGCAAACTAATTGTATTGTTAGCTCTGACTGACAATGAGTATTCCTCATTATTCAAATCTGTTATAAGATCCGTAATAGCTTTTTTAATTGTCTTTGGTGTTGAATGATTTGTAGCAATTTGATTTAGTGTTTCTATTGCTTCTTTCATTGCTTCCTTGTTTTGTTTATCATCAGCCATTTTTTACACCATTTATTGAAAATTCGAAGTATATAGTTACATCTCTAGAAATACATTATCTGATTCTATGGATACATTGTATGATGCTAAATCTCTAATTTTAACAGGAAATTTGACTAGCTTACCTGTTTTACAATCAAACTCTGCTCCGTGCCATCCACATATTACTTTACACCCATCTAATTTTCCTTCTGAAAGACTTGCACCTGAATGAGTACAAGAATCATCTATTGCACAATAATTACCGTCAATATTTACAACCATTATCTCTTTACCGTCCACGGAAACTTTGATCATTTTGCCAGGAGAAATATCGGTGGTTTTCCCAGCTATTATTTTACCCATTATAGTTTTTTAGTCTATCATTCTTAATATTTTTTCGTATATGGGGACAACAATGATTAGAGATGCAATTAATTCAGATAAATTTTCTGTATTGAATTTTTGTAAAGATACTTTTTCATGGGGTGATTATATTCAAGATGTTTGGGATTATTGGTTATCTGAAGGTAATTTACTCCTTGTTGAAAAACAATACCCCGTTGGTATGTGTCATGCATTTTTTTCTAAAAATCAAATATGGATTGAAGGAATCAGAATCAAGTCAAATTTTCGTAGACAGGGTTTAGCATCAGAACTAATTAAACATGTAGAGTCACTTGCTAAAGAAAAACAAATATTATTTTCATTTATGCTTGTTGATACTAAAAATTCATCATCCATTTCAATGGCAAAAAGTCTCAATTATCATATATTTCAAACTTGGAATTTTTACTCTCTTTTTTCACAGATCAACAATAATCATAAAATACAGTTTGGTACTGTCTTAAACTATACCCAAATTCCACATTATGTAAAATCATGGAGATGGTTAGCTTTAGATGAAGAAACTTTACTTTCGTTATACAAACAAAATAAAATAATTTTTTCAGACAACTCTGGTGATATCTCAACTGCCATTCTAACTGATTCTGAACATTTTGATAAAACTTTAATTGTAACTTTGTTTTCAGGTTCTCAAGATAATACTTTAGATATTATTTCATACATACAAAACTATGGAGCGGAAAAAAATTATCAAAAAATACAAATCTTGACTAAAGAGAAACTATTTTTCTTAAACACTCTTGAACATAAAACTACATTTAATCTAATGCAAAAATTTCTGCACTAGCTTTCATTCACAAATCTAATTGTGTTTTTTAAAATTCCTAATTTCTCAATTTCCATTTCTATCTTATCACTATTTTTAAGAAATACTGCATTTGGTTTGTTTAACATAACTCCTGCAGGAGTTCCAGTTGAAATGATGTCTCCTTTTTCAAGAGTCATCACTTTGCTTAATTTGGATACTATTTCTGGTATTTTTATGAACATGTTATTTGTAGATGAATTTTGTCGTATCTCTCCGTTGATTTTAGTTGTTAGTTTCAAATTTTGTGGGTCTTTTATCTCATCTGCTGTTGTTATCCATGGCCCGCATGGCGCAAATGTATCGAAACTTTTTCCTCTAGTGAATTGTTTATCTTTGAATTGTATGTCTCTTGCTGAAACATCATTTAGAATCATGTATCCAAATATTGCTTCTTTTGCTTGTTCTTCGTTGATGTTTTTACAATTTTTACCTATTATCAAGGCTAATTCTATCTCATAATCTAATTGAGTAACAAAATTTGGGCAAACTATATCTGACTCTGTACCGTTTAGAGTAGTTCTTGGCTTTAGAACTATGGCAGGTTCCTCTGGTGGTAGCAGATTCTGTTCTTTAGCATGATCTATGTAATTAAAGGCCAAACAAATAATCTTATTTGGATTTGGAATTGGACTTAATAATTTAAATTTTGAAATATTTTCTTTATATGACAAAGCATCTAACTGATCTTTGATTTCATCGTACCATCCATCAAAAAGAAAATCTTTGATACTTTGTGGAATTGGAACTCCTGTTTGATAAGTTATCTCATCTTTTGTGGAAACTTTATCTCCTTTTACAAAACCATATGTCTCTTTATCTTCATGGAATAGTCGTGCTATCTTCATAGTTTTCTTACTCACTTGTGTGTAAAAATTGCTTGATTCTGTGAATCTTTTCTACAATATCCAAATCTGACAAATTGAATTTCCTCACCATCTTTTAATTGTAAATAGTGTGGTTCTACATATACCTCCAATTCTTCTAAACTGTTTTCATTAAATTCGTCATCAATAAACAATTGTTTTGGAATAAGAATTTTGATTATATGAGTATCTTTTTGTGGAACCCATTGAATTTTTTGTATGTCTGTAATCTTTCCATCTTCTATGAATTCTCCTTCTAATTCTTCATTGATTTTTGATATAACTACATTCCCTAATCCTAAAAGTCTAATCTGAGTGCCTTCTTTGATGTTTTCTGCATCTTCCCCTGAAATATAGACATTTTCATCTAAATTGATTCTCCTTTTTCCAATATCTCTTATTGGATGATTTGGAATTTCTACAAATGAAAATGGTACTTTTTTAATCATGAGTCTTCTTGGTTTACTTACCATGAATAATCTGATGCTATCTGCATCAACAAATTTTCTATTAAATGACTCAAGTGCATCAAATGGTGCTAGAGTATTTGCTTTAGTTAATCCTAATGATAAGATGAATTTTTTTATTGCTTCTGGTTTAATTCCTCTTCTTCTAAGCGATTCTAATGTAGGCAATCTTGGATCATCATACCCCGATACTTTTCCTTCCTCTATCAATGGTTTGAGTATTCTTTTAGAAATGGGCATCCCCTTGAATTCGAGCCTAGAAAAGAAATCTTGGTATGGTTTTCGCATATTCAGTGCATCTAAAATGGCGTCAATTAGCTCTTTTCTTAATTCAAATTCCTTTGAACGAAATGCATGAGTGACTCCATCACTACTATCTTCAATTGCTACAGCAAAATCATAGCTTGGCCAAACTCTGTATTTGTTTCCTAGCGTGTAGTGTTTCTCATCAATTATTCTAAATAATACTGGATCTCGCATTACTGCATTATCTGCTTTCATATCACCACGAAATCTCACGATTGCATCTCCTGGTTTGTATTTATCAAACATTTTCTCCCAACCTTGAATATTTTGTTTAATGTCTCCCCGACTGCATTTACATGCTTTTCTTTCTTTTCTATTGTTGCTTATGTCATCTCTCTTACAAGTGCAAACGTAAGCTTTCCCAGAATTGATCAATTCAATTCCTTTTTTATAAAATAACTCCATATCATCTGAAGTATTTTTTATGATGTCAAATTTGATTCCTAGCCAATCCAAACCGACTTTAATTGCAGCATGGTATTCCATTCTTTCAGCTTCTGGATTTGTATCATCCATTCTCAAAATAAATTTACCACCATACATCTTTGCATATTCTGCATTAATGATAGCGGCTTTAGCATGTCCTATATGCGGGTACCCGTTAGGTTCTGGTGGAAATCTCGTTATGACTTTTCCTTGTTCTGCTTCTTTTAATGGAGGTAATCCTTCTCTTTCCTCAATTTTTTCTTTTGGAATTAAAATTTCTGGAAAATTTTCTTCTATTTCTTTTCTTTGTTCCTCAAATGAAATCTGATTTACTGCTGAAACAATCTCTGTAATATCTCTGATAATTTCTTTTACCTTAGTTCTAAATTCTGGTTTTGTTCCAAGAATTTTTGCTAATACTACTTTATCCTGAGTTTTTCCCTCATGATCATATGCATTCTGTAGTGCTATTTTTCGAATCTCTTTTCTTGTCTCTTCATCCAAATTATAAACTCCTTTTTACTACAAAGTCTAAGAGATCTATTAACTCTGTTTTAGCAGAACCTGAATATTTTGAAAGTGATTTTTTTGCCACTTCTGCATATTCTAGAGCCTGCATTCTTACATTCTCTTCTATCCCAAGTGAACGAATTACGTCTACTGCCTCTTTAAGGTCATTTTTCGTTGTTTTTGGATTGCCAAATGCCTTGAGAATTGTTTGTTTACCTTTTCCCTTGGCTGATTCTATTGTGGGTTCAATTCCATCAACTGTATCATGGTCAGCT
>JACRND010000064.1 GCA_016234975.1 Nitrosarchaeum sp.
TTTCTTGTTGGTGATCCTGGTACCGCAAAAAGTGAGATGTTAAAATTTTGTGCAAGAATAGCACCAAGAGGACTGTATACATCTGGTCGAGGTTCAACAGCAGCAGGTCTTACAGCAGCCGTAGTTCGTGATAAGACAGGAATTATGATGTTAGAGGCAGGTGCTGTAGTTCTTGGTGATCAGGGTCTTGTATGTATTGATGAGTTTGATAAGATGAAACCCGAAGACAGAAGTGCACTGCACGAAGTTATGGAACAACAATCTGCGAGTATTGCAAAAGGTGGTATAGTTGCTACCCTAAACGCAAGAACATCAATTTTAGCAGCTGCAAACCCAATGTATGGAAAATATGATCCATTCAAAAATATCACGGAAAATGTGAATTTGCCAATTCCATTATTGACTAGATTTGACTTGATTTTTGTAGTACGTGATATCCCTGGAAGAGAAAAAGATGAAAAAATTGCCAGACACATTATCGAGTTACATACTCCTCAGGGAACTGACAAGCGTTCTGTAATTGATGTGGATACTCTAACAAAATATCTTTCATATGCAAAAAGATCTAGCCCTGATTTGACAAAAGAAGCCGAAGAAAAGATTCTGGAATACTATCTCCAAATGAGAAATGTAGAATCTGAAGAAATGATCACCGTAACTCCTAGGCAGCTAGAAGGTATTATTAGACTTTCAACTGCCAGAGCAAGATTGCTCATGAAAGATAAAGTAGAAGAAGAAGATGCAGAACGAGCAATATTTCTGATTCAAAGCATGCTTCAGGATGCAGGTGTTGATGTTAATACTGGCAAAGTAGATCTTGGAGTTTTACAAGGAAGACCAAGAAGTGAAGTATCAAAGATGCAACTATTCATGGATGTTCTAAAATCAATGGAAGGTGACAATAAGGTTGCAGTTGAAGAAAGAGCATTTGTAAAAGAACTGGAAAAGACAGAAAAATTTACTGAAGAAGAAGCACGAAATTACAGCCGAAGAATGCTCCGCGAAGCATCTATTTATGAATCAAAACCCGGTCATTATAACCGAGTATGAAAATAGAAAAACTAGATCTTCCAAAACCTGCAATTGATTTTCTATTATCTGAAGGATTTTCTAAATTATATCCTCCTCAATCTGATTGCGTTGATGCTGGATTACTAGATGGAAAAAGTATACTGGTTTCTGCACCTACTGCAAGTGGAAAAACCCTTACCGCAATACTTGCAATGATTAGTTATATTTCAAAAAACGATGGTAAGGTCATTTATCTTAGTCCTCTGAGAGCATTAGCTGCTGAAAAATTTACAGAATTTAAAAAACTGGAAAAAGTTGAGTTAGGGAAAAAAATCAGAGCAGGTATTGCTACTGGTGATTTTGAAAATCTTGAAAAAAATCTTGAAAAAAATAACATATTAGTTTTAACAAATGAGAAGATGGATTCTATAATCCGACATGGTGCTGAATGGATCGATGATATCGGATTGGTTATTGCAGATGAAATTCATCTTATTGGTGATGAAAGTAGAGGGCCAACATTAGAGATGATCTTAACAAAACTGAAACTATTGGCATCTAAACCCCAAATTGTAGGTCTTAGTGCAACAATAACAAATTCTGATGAAATCGCAAAATGGCTTGATTGTATATTGGTAAAAAATGACTGGAGGCCTGTACCTCTTTCTGAGGGCGTATATGACGCAGGAGAAGTAACCATGAGTGATGGCAAAAAATTTGAAGTTGAGCCTAGTATTCGTGGAATTCCTATTGATCTAGGTGTACAATCAGTAAAAGATGGAGGTCAATCATTAGTTTTTGCAGAAACTAGGACTCGTTCAAAAGCACTTGCAACAAAGGCTGCTGATATTATTTCACAATTTCTAGAAAAAAAAGAATCCGAAGAACTAGAAAAGATTTCAAAAAAAATTCTATCAAATAATGAGCATACTGAATTGGTAAAAACTCTTGCAATATTGATAAAGAAAGGTGTTGCATTTCACCATGCTGGATTGAATCAGAATTGCAGAGATACAATAGAAACTGAATTTCGTAAAGGGACGATCAAACTACTATCTTCTACACCAACTTTAGCTGCAGGTGTAAGCCGGAAGACCACAATATGATAATTATGGAGAATCAATTATTGTTGGAAACGGAAACAGTGAAGATCTAATGGAATACTATGTCCACGGAGAACCTGAACCTATTGTATCAAAAATTGCAGATGATAAATCATTGAGAACTAATGTGTTGAGTGTAATTGTAACAAATCCTGGAATTAAAAAAGAAGAAATTCTAGATTTCTTTTTGCAAACATTAGGAGGGTTACAATCAAGAAAAGCAACAATAAAGTTTGCAATTGATATTTCTTTACGATTCCTCACAAATGCATTTTTAATAATTAAAAAAGGTGAAAGATATGCTGCAACAGAATTTGGAAAAAAAACATCAATGCTATACATTGATCCACTTACAGCAACTTACTTTAGAGATGCAATTGAAAATGTATCAAAAGAAAGGAAACATACTTTTGGATTTTTACATTTGATTTCAAATTGCGAGGAATTTTTTCCCAAATTTTTCCTTAGACAAAAAGACTATGAAACTGCAAGTTTGATGATAGAGAATAATTCTTCTGAGCTTTTAGCACCAATATCAGAATATGATTGCTCTAGAAGTTTACTTGCTTTACAGTCTTGGGTTACAGAATCCTCTGAATTGACTCTTTCTGATAATCTTGGAATTGAGTCTGGTGACATGCATAGGATGGTTGAGACTGCAGATTGGCTATCCTACTGTCTTAGAGAAATTTCAAAACATGTTGAGCGTGTAGATCTACTTGATGAATTGGAGAACCTACGAAGACGAATTGTATATGGTATTAGAGAGGAGTTATTAGATTTAGTTAAAGTAAAGGGAATTGGACGAATAAGGGCAAGAGTGCTCTATAAACATGGAATTAAGACTCTTGATGATTTAGCAAATATTCCTGTGAATAAATTAGCAGAAATAGATAAAATTGGTTCAACCATTGCAGATAACATAAAGTCCGAGTTACGTAAGGTTAGATAATTGGCTGAATTGATAATACCTGCAATAGTTTCATGCATTATTGCATTTTTTACAGTATACGTTTCCACTCCACCTCTAATAAAATTTCTACAAAAAAGAAATCTTGCAGTCAAAGATATGAACAAAAAAGATCATGTAATGGTAGTAAGACCAGGAGGCCCTTCAATTATTGCTGGAATTATTATATCTGAACTAGTTTTGTATGGATTTTTCCAGATTAATGAAATTCTTGCAATAATCATTACTAGTTTTATTGCATTTGTGATTGGTTATGTAGATGATAGAAAAGTTATGGGTGGATGGTTTAAACCAGCTGCTTTGGTAATTGCATCACTGCCAATAATTTTACTTGGCACATATGATTCTAATTTGTCATTTCCTTTATTTGGTACAGTCCAAATACCTGCTCTTTATCTTGGACTCATAATTTTTATGATTCCAATTACAGGTAATACGATTAACTCCATTGATGTACTAAATGGTGTAGCAAGCGGTTTTATGATTATTGCAAGTTTTTCATTAAGTATAGCGTTATTTATTTTACAAAACTATGAAATAGCAATAATCAGTTTGCCGTTAGGATTTGTTTCACTGGCATTTTACAAATACCATAAAATCCCAAGCAAGATATTTCCTGGAGATTCTGGTGCTTTAACTTTGGGTGCCATGTATGGTGCAATTGCAATTATAGGTCATGTGGAAATTATTGCAGCAGTTGCACTTTTACCTGCTGTAGTTAACTCATTTTTGTTTCTATCAAGCATGAAACGAATTGTAGAACACAGACAAATCAAAGGAAAGCCTGTAGAACATACTGACGATTTCAAACTAAAAGCAACCGATGATAAAACTGCCCCTGTAACACTAGTGAGGCTAATACTTGCAGGTGGACCATTATCTGAAAAACAAGTTGGATATGCAATTTTCAAACTAGCTATTTTTTCAGGAATACTTGCAATAATTACTGCATTTATGATGAGAGTGTTAATTTGAAGATAGGACTTTTTGGATTTTTGTTTGTAATGTGGGTTTTGATTCTTACTGGAGGAGGAATTCTAGTGACAATCTTGGGTCCTTTTTCTATCACTGGTTACGGTGATTTTGATTTGTTATTAACTTCTACACTTAAAGCAATCATTGCAATAATTCTCGTAGTAGTTTGGATTCTGATATTGTCAAAATTAAAAAATTGGATATTTAAAAAAGAGATAAAATCTTAGCTTTCCATCCACTGTCTTTGTTTTTTATCATATTCTTTACGTGTGTATCTTATTGTAGCTGGAACTCCTATAACTACAGAATCTTCTGGGACATCTCTGGTTACTACTGCACCCATAGCAACAACACTGTTCTTTCCAATGGTTACTCCTGCTTTGATGACAGCCCTTGCTCCAATCACTGCATTATCCTCTATGGTAACTCCAATCATTTTATCACACATTGGATATGGATCATTTGTTAGTACAACTGCAGGTCCTATGAATACATTTTTTCCAATTCTTGAGAGCGGTGGAATATATGCTTGTCCTTCTATCTTTGTATTCTCCCCAATTTTTACATTATAATCAATATGTACAAGCGAACCAATCTTTACGTTGTTCCCGATTTCTACATTATCTCCAATATACGAAAAATGCCAAATCTTGACATTATCGCCAACTTTTGCTTTTTCTGAAATGAAATTAGTAACCAATTATATCACAAATGCCATGGGTTTGCCATAGTAATAATTTTTTCAGGTAAGTTTTGCTTGTTGCTTGTAAGAAATTCTATCTCTTGTTCCTTATTTCTTAATTCATCTGGTAACATTATTGGTATTTCCTCAATTATGGGATAAAATCTGGAGCATTTGGAACAAAATAATGCCCCTTCTGAAACAACATTGTTTTTTTCTTTAATTTCGTATAATTCTAAAGGATAATTTTTGTCTATAGGACATGCTAAAATACCCATCATTGTTTTGTTCATTTTAAATCCAGATAAATCGGAATTCCTTTTTGGCTAGATAAAAGTGCAGCTTCTGCTATTTTTGTTACATTTACTGCTTGTTGTGATTTAACAACTACGTCATTTTTTCCTTCTATAGATCCTAAGAAACTTTGGATCTCTAATAATAACGGCTCTTGTTTTTCATTGCGTGGAATTTCAGTTTCTTCTTTTTTCTCTACTTTTACTTCCTGTGAAATAAAATCTGATGTGATTATTGCATCCGTACAAACTGCAGTAAATGTCCTGACTCTCTTTGGTGTAATCCAATTTGATGAAATAATTGCTACTTTGTCATTTTTGTATCCTAGCATTATGCTTGCAAAATCTTCATGCTCATGATTTATTCTGCCTGATCTTGCAAAAACCACTTGAGGCATATCGTCAAACAACCAATTTGCAGTGTCTATATCGTGTACAGAAGTGTCATAAATTATTCCAACATCTTTGATGTGAAGAGGCATCCTATTTTCTCGATGAAATTCGAGCATTACCAGTTCTCCAAACTTTCTTTCTTTAACAAATTTTTTCACAATATCTACTGCAGGATTAAAACGTTCAATAT
>JACRND010000170.1 GCA_016234975.1 Nitrosarchaeum sp.
AAGATCTTGAGGTAGATGTGAAGAATCAGAAACAGTTCCAGTTCCTACATACAATTTGTTATCAGGACCAAATTTTAAAAATCCACCATTAGTAAATACAGAGCCAGGTATTTTATCAAAAATTGTTTTTGCGTCTTTTAGTTTATTTTCTGATTCAGTAATTTGCAGTATTTTATTCCAAAGTTTTGCATCTTCTTCATAGGTAAAAAAAACATAGATGAGATGATTGTTAGAAAAATCTGGATGAAGTGCAATCCCTAATAATCCACCATCAAATGTGTTTGCAGGACGCAGTGTAGCTAATGGTTCATCCAGTAGAACATTGTCCTGAATAACTCTAATTAGTCCATTTTTTTCGGTTACAAAAATTCTGTTATCTGAAACTGCAATAGATCTTGGCTCATCAAGATTTTCTGCCAAAGTTTCTACAGAATTATTTTCAGGTTTTGATGAAGGTGGTTCAGGAATTGGTAAAGGATGAGAAGGGGATGTCAAAATAAATATTGAAAATGCTAATGCTGCAACAATTCCGGCAATCCTTAGTTTTTTGTCCATAAGAAATGAATCATTTCAAATCATATTAATTACTTTCAAGAATTTGATAAAGCGTATATAGGCTCATACTCATTTATGAATCAGCGGGGTGGGGAAGCCAGACTCTTTAGGGCTAAGTCATCCCGGCGGGCTCATAACCCGCAGTTCAGTAGTTCAAATCTACTCCCCGCTACTTTTCATATACGCAAAACCACAAAGTTGATTCATCAAATTTTGATTCCTTGTTAATTCTTCCAATTCTTTGTAATGGTCTGCTAAGATGCCTATGTGCAGAAACACTAGGTATGTACAATCGTTTTTTGATTTTTCTAGGAATTTCTAAAATGACTTTGTTTACTGATTTTTTGCCACATTTTATGCATTGGTATCCTTGATTCTTTCCTTTTGATTTCATTTTTTTATCACATTTTTTACAGATTGGGTTAGACTCTATCAGATTTTTTTCAAGATTAATTACATCAAGAAATTCAAGATTTAGAATCCTAGGATGATTTTTTGAGGCTTTTCTAATACCGCCTCCAATGCAAACCTTGTCTCCTTTAATCAAACTTAATGCTATAGAGGACATCTCAGTTGGTTTGTAAACAGCACATTGTAATTCATGTCCATCTGAAATAACAGAGAAAAAAACATGGCCACCCTTTACAATTTTTGGTTCATCAGATATAATCCCGGTAATTTTTCCTGAAGCATAAGGTCGAATATTTGTTATATTAAATTCATTTTTCAAGTGATCACCTGTACCTTGATTAGATTTGAATATCATATGACCTGCTAATTTTTCACTAGTTTTCAAAATTTTTGTCGCATACAGTAACGAGTCTACATTTTCTCCACGCACACCATAAAAAATAGGATCAGGACCGTGAGGAGTAATTAAGACTCTATCTTTTTTGTCATCAAAGCTGTTAAATGTATAAGGCAATGTTTTTTCCTGCATTGTTTTTACACTTGTAGCAGAAAGTTTTCTTTCCTTTCCAAATTTAGAATTTTTTCTATAACTCAATAGCTCCAACGTATGATCTTCAAAATCATAACCTATTGCGCTGATTGCACCCACAAGACCTTGACCATTTCCTTGATAAAAAAATTCAATGTTATTTTTTGCAGCAAATTTTTTTGCTTGATTTCTGTTTATTAGCTGCCATAAAGCCAGCTTGCTGAATCGAGTAAACTGTTCTGGAATTTCTTCACTCTCATAGAAAACCAGGCCAGGATTTGCACCATTTTTGATATCAGAATATTTTTCAACAAGATTTTTGATCTGACTTTTGATTTTTGATGGATTTTTTGTCCTTATTCGCAAAGAAACTGCCCCATTACCTCTTGTTTTCCAAGGAATATTTGGATTGAATCTAATTAATTTAGGAAAGTCAAGAAATTCAGTCTCTTGTTTTTTTAACAAATCAACAATTTTGTAAGCAAGAAAGGTTGTGCACATTCCTTTTATGGAATCGGTATCATCAAAACCAATATTCAATATGTGCGTGTCAGTCATAAATGAATTATAGAATTTCAGACATTTTTAGTTGTTGTATGGCACAGTTGATTTAAATTAATAACGCTGTATTCTTAGCTGGAATTGATAGTAATAGATGAAGAGCGCATCTTCAAAGAAATTGAATCTAAAAAACCTGCATCAGTATCTCTGAATGGTCCTGATGGAATATTGCCTCAAGTTCAAGAGACTGCTATGAATATTACAAAAAGATTTGGAATTCCTGCATATGTTTTAGCTGATACCACTTGGGGAACATGTGATCTGAATTCAAATGGCGCCAAAGTATTAGGGGCAGAGATTCAATTTAACATAGGACATACTATTAACACTGAATCATTTGAGAAAAATCTAATTCTAATTAATGCCTACGATGATGTTGAATTTGACAGTGTAGCCAAAAAATGTGTTGATATTCTCAAAGGAAAGAAGATATCACTAGTTACAGATAGCCAACATCTGCATCAGATGGATAAGGTAAATGAGATTTTAACTAATGGTGGAATTGAAGTAAAAATTGGTAAGGGGAAAGGGCAGCTAAACGACGGTCAAGTGTTTGGTTGTGAATTTTATCCAGCAACAGAACTCAAAGACAAAGTTGATGCCTATGTCTTTTTAGGACAAAGTAATTTTCATGCAGCTGGAATTGCACTTTCAACTAATATGCCAACATATGTTTTAGATCCTTATTTCAATGAAGTAAGAGAGATAACAGAATTTGCGCAAAAATTAAAAAAGAAAGCTACCCTTGCAATTTACAAGGCAGCTGATGCACAGTCATTTGGAATAATTATTGGACTTAAAGAAGGACAGTTATCCAAAGTATTTGCTTTAAAATTTAAAAAAGAATTAGAAAAAGAGGGAAAGACAGTTCAATTATTTGCCCTAACAGACATCACAAATGAGAGATTAAAAAATCTGAAAGGGATAGATGCATTTATTCAAGTAGCATGTCCTAGGATTTCCACAGACAATCAATTTGACAAGCCTGTTCTTTCTACACCTCAAGCAAATGCACTTTTAAAAATATTAAGACATGAAAGCATAGAAGGGTATCTAGAAATTCCGCATTGGCTTTAAAATCAAAATATTAGTTTTTGAAATTTTTGGTTTCCTGCTAGTTTTTCAAAAGATTTGGTTTTTTTTGCTTTGATTTTATATTGAATTCCTTGTGAAATGGCATTTTCAAGTACATCAAGTGCCTCGTCTATTCTAAAAAGCATTACAAGATTACAAGATTTATCAAAAAGAACATCACCATTACATGGATAATCCTCTAGAATTTTATTGCAACAAAGTATAGACTCTTCAAATTGCCCCATTGAAAACAAGATTCTTTCTTTATGATACAGTACAATGTTATATTTTGAATTATTCTCCAAAATAGTATTGCAATAATTTAATGCCTCTACAAGTCCGCCTTTTTTTCTCAAAGATGATATTTTGTTTACTAGAACAGAAAGATCTCCAGAATCCAATTTCAGAGCACTGTCATAACATTGTATGGCGCCATCATAATCTTTCAATTTGTTTAGTGCGTATCCCTTGTTGTTAAGAGATCCAATATGATTTGGATTTTCACGGAGAATTTCATCATAATAGGTAATTGCTTCTCTTAGTTTGCCTTTTAAAAATAGTCTATTTGCTTCATCAAGAATAGAATCAATTTTGGGATTTCCAACCATCATTAATTTTACATCATGGCTTCATTAAGATTTTTCCAAATAGTCCCTTTCCAGTCAGCATTTTTGTATGAGCTTCTGCTGCTTGCTCAAATGAATAAACAGAGTCAATGATGGATTTAATTTTGCCTTGAGACATCCAGTATAAAGCTTGTTCTAATTCAGCCCTACTTCCTTGGGTCGAACCTAAAATATTGATACCTTTGAAAAAGATATGGCGTAAATCTGTTTTAGCATCATATCCGGTTGTGGCACCAGTTGTAACAATTGTTGCACCATACTTTAACAAAGTCAATTCTTTATTCCAGTGTGAACCACCAATGTGCTCAAAAATTACATCAACTCCAGTCACATCTCCAAAAGGCTTGATTATTTTTTTAGATATGTCACGAACTTCCTTGTACCAGTCTTCTTTTCTATGGTCTATTGCGTAATCAGCCCCTAACTCCAATAGTTTATCCAATTTATCTGGACTAGCTGTGGCAATTACAGTACATCCAAACAATTTAGCTATTTGAATTCCATAATTTCCAACACCAGAACCTCCACCCATAATCAAAACTAGTTGTCCTGGTTGAATCTTGGCTCTGCCAACTAGCATATGCCATGATGTCAACAAAGTCATTGAAGCAGCTGCTGCAGAGTCGTACGTAACATTATCAGGGATTTTTACAACATTAACTTCTGGTAAATGTGTAACTTCACAGTATCCTCCCCAGAGTGGACCTGTTTCAAATCCCCAAATTTTTCTCTGTCTGCAATCATATTCTCTTCCACTAGTGCATGATCTGCATATTCTACATGACATGTTTCCATGAGAGACAACTCTATCACCGATTTTGATATTTTTTACATCCTCACCTATTGCAATTACTTCACCTGCAGCATCTGTACCTGATATGTGAGGTAATGGTACAGCCAAAGGTTTTCCCCTCATTCCCCAAATATCATCATAGTTTAGAGAGGCACTTTTTACTTTGAAGATAACCTCATCGTGTTTTGGTTCAGGTTCAGGAATGTCTTTAATTTTTAAAATTTTAGAAAAATCATCATCTGCAGTATATTTATCGTATACCAGTGCTCTCATGATTGTTTTGAACTTTTTCTGGTTATATGATTTGTCAAAAATACCTTAAACCACAAACAATTATAATCATAACACCAAAAAACACAGCATGTCTGAAATTACTGCGTTACCTGGAGATAAAATAGCATCAATTGAAGAATATGAAGCAGGATACAACACTTTTGACGATGGAGATATGGTTCGTGCAGCAGCAGTAGGTAAGACAGACCTCAATAAAGAAACACGAGTTGCAAACATAAAGCATCCAAAGATGATATCCATTCCAAAAGTAGGAGACATCATAATAGGAACGGTAGCTGCAGTTATGTCTTCTATGATAGCAGTGTCAATTGATTACATTAACGGCAAACCAACAACATCAAAAGTTGAATGTGTTTGTTCAACAAGAAATCTTAGGAAAAAAAATGTGGCTTTGGTAAACGATATTGTTACATTAAAGATTCTAAATCACCTAAATGGCACAATTCATGCATCAATTGAGGAACCACACTTGGGTGTATTATTTACAAAGTGTAGAAAGTGTGGCGGAAAAGTAGTCCAAATGCGTGATGCCATAAAATGTACAGAATGTGCTTGGATTGACGAAAGAAAACTTTCAACAAATTTTGGTAACAGTGATTTCGTAAAGCTGAGAGAGTAAGAAATGATACGTGTTTCGTTCCAAGGTGAACGAGGGGCATATAGTGAGGCAGCAGCTAGAGCATTTTTCAACACAGAAATTCAAACAGTTCCTCTTCCAACCTTTGCAGAAGTTTTAGAAAATACTACACTAGACAAAACAGAATATTCTATTTTACCAGTAGAAAATTCATTGGAAGGTAGTGTCGGAGAGAGTTATGATTTACTGTATTCAACGTCACTTAATGCCGTAGGTGAAATTTACCATAGAATTGAACATTGTTTGATAGGAAATGGGATTTTGGTTGAAATAGACACTGTGTATTCTCATCCGCAAGCATTAGGACAGTGCAGAAACTTTATTCAAAGACATAACATGAAAACAGTTCCCACATATGATACTGCAGGAAGTGTGAAAATTATCAAAGAACTAAACAGAAAAAATGTAGCATGTATTGCCAGTAAAGATGCATCGGAGATTTACAATGTGCCTGTAATAGCGGAGGGTATTGCAAATAATTTGAACAATTACACTAGATTTTTGATATTATCAAAAAATAAAAAAGAAGAAACAGGAAAGGATAAGACATCAATAATTTTTTCCATAAAGCATGAGCCTGGTTCTCTTCACAGAATCATAGAAAATTTTCACAATTACAATGTCAATTTAACTAAAATTGAGTCGCGACCAACCAAGACAAACACTTGGGAGTATAACTTTTATGTTGATTTTGAAGGTCATGCAAAAAATCCAAGAATTGCAGAGATGTTAGAGAAAATTAATCATGAAACACTATTTATGAAAATTCTAGGATCCTATCCTTCAGCAAAACTAAACTAGAATCCTTTTGGCTTTCTTAAAGTAAAGCCCATGCTAAATCCAATAATTATCATGCCTGAGATAATTACCATCATATGAAATGGAAACCAGATAGGATCAGATGTTACTTGTAATGTTGCCTCTACTTTTAATTCAGAAGGACCAGTATTGTTAAGATTTATTATAGTTGCACCATCTTTTAGATGAGTCCAGTCTAAAGTGACTTCTTTAGCATGAGATGTTTTTGGTATTTGAAGACCATCGCCAGGACTAGATAATTTAAGATCAAATTTTTCTCCTGTAATCTTCATATGCTGTTTTGCATGCTCATTTGCAGTAATTTTATATGAAGTAGATTCTCCTACTGCAAATGTTTCATTTACTTGCATTGTTTTTAATCCAATATCAGAAATTAAAGAATAAATTCCAATTCCAATAATAGCACTGCCTACAACAATTCCGATAATAGTTCTCTTTGATAACACAAAAGAATGATTTAGGATACTGCTTAAAAAATTAACTACATCAAAGATACGTCATGAGGTTGGCTTTCAGCAAATCCAGCCCTAGACATCTTGATAAATTCAGCATTTGCTTGCATTTGTGGAATTGTATGCGCTCCACAATAACTCAATCCTGAACGTACACCGCCAGTTAATTGTTTTAGAATATCAGTTACAGTTCCTTTGTATGGAACCATCGCCTCAACGCCTTCTGCAACATAATCATTAAGATCCTCATCAAATGAAATAGAACCTGTTTCTTTTGATTTTCTTCCCAAAGAAGCTCCAAGTGAAGCCATTCCACGATATATTTTAAAACGCTTACCGTTTTTTGTCAATACAGTTCCTGGTGATTCATCAGTTCCTCCAAGCATACTGCCTACCATCACAGAAGATGCACCTGCAGCCAATGCCTTGGTAGCATCTCCAGAAGTTCGGGTTCCACCATCAGAAATAATTGGAATGCCGTAATCTTTTCCAATCTTGGCACAGTCCATTACTGCTGTTAATTGTGGTACTCCAGAACCAGTAATTACTCTAGTAATACAAATTGATCCAGAACCTACACCGACCTTAACTGCGTCTACCCCTGCTTTAATTAGATCCTCTGCACCTTGTGCAGTTGCAATATTTCCAGCAATTAATTCACATTTAGGAAACGCTTTTTTGATATTACGAATTGTATTAATTGCATTTTCACTATGACCATGAGCAATATCAACAACTAGGACATCTGCACCTGCTTCTAACAAGGACTCTGTTCTCTCCATAAAATCTCCCTTTACACCTACGGCAGCTCCAACAAGAGGTCGTCCTTTCTTATCTTTTGATGCAGAAGGATAGTCCTCAATATTTGTAATGTCTTTGCTTGTAATCAGACCTTTAATAAAACCAGATTCGTCAATTATTGGTAGTTTTTCAATCCTATGTTGATGTAAAATTTTCTTGGCTTCATCCAAGCTCACACCAAGTTTAGCAGTTACAACATCTTTTGTCATAACATCTTTGATAAGATGAGTAGTGTCAGTTTCAAATAATAAATCTCTATCAGTAACTATTCCAACTAATTTAGAATTAGAATCAATAACTAAAAGACCAGAAATTTCTTTTTCTTCAGCATAATTTATTGCATCTTGAACAGTTTTATCAAGATGAATAACATATGGATTTTCAATCATTACACTGCCAGATCTTTTTACTTTGAGAACTTCATTGGCTTGCTCTTTAATTGTCAAAAATCTGTGAATAATTCCTATTCCTCCAGCACGGGCCATGGCTACAGCCATTGCAGATTCAGTTACAGTATCCATGTTTGCGCTAACAAATGGAATGTTAATTGAGATATTACGTGATAATTTTGTGCTTAAATTGGTTTGAGATCTGCTAGTGATATCAGAATATTTGGGTACAAGAAGAACATCATCAAAAGTTAATCCTTCTTTGAATTCCAATGAAACCTTGTAAAGATGGTCAAAGATGGATTATAAGCCTTTGCGTCTTTTTGATAGTTTTTCTGCAACTATAACAACGTCCTTTGTTTCTGCTACATTATGAGTACGAATGACATCAGCACCATTAAGAACAGATACAACCTCAGCAGCAAGAGATCCAAATAATCGATCGGATGCATTTTCCTTTCCTAAAAGTTTTCCAATAAAGGATTTATTTGAAACAGAAATCAAAATCGGGTGTTGTTTTTTAATTGATTTTAAATTTTGAATAATAGATAGATCTCTTTTTAACCAATCAGATTTAATTTTTGTAAAAAAAGATCCCTTTCCAGATTTTCTAAAAAAACCAATAGCGGGATCCAAAACAATCTTACTGGACGGAATTCCAGCAGTTTTTGCGATTTTTAGACTATCTTGTAGAAGATTTTTAGTTGATTGTATATTGCCAGATACTGTCTTTGAATCAAATGCACACAAAATAAGTGACGGTCTATATTCTCTAATGACATCAGTCATTTTATCATCATACTTTAATCCAGAAATATCGTTGATTATTTCAATCCCATGTTCTAAAGCAGATTGTGCAACATTTGCTCTACAGGTATCAACAGATATTGGGAGATTAGACACACTTTGAATAATCTTGATTGCATTTAGAATTCTTTGTGATTCTATTTTTTCAGATACCGATGTTGACAAATATGGTGCAGTTGACATTCCTCCAACATCAATAAAATCTGCTCCATCAACTTCCATTTGTTTTATTGTGTCTGTAATCTGTTGTTTTGTTGTTTTAATTGATTTTTTGTAAAATGACTCAGGACTGGTGTTTAAAATGCCCATTATTCTGACTGGATTTTTCCCTCCCACGCCTACATTTCCAAGCTTAGTCACATGATTTATCATAAACCGTACTAATTTGAGTCATATGATGATTTCAGGTTGGAATAAAAAATATGCAGAGATTCTACATGAATTCAAATACAGTGAAAAACAAGATACAGAATCAGCAATTATTTTGGATTCGATTTTAAGAAAAACGGTTTCTGTTAAAAAGATCAGCGAACAGATAAAAGGAAAAACTGTTTTTGTAATAGGAGCAGGACCATCATTATCTCTAGCCATACCAGTATTGAAAAATTTTAAAAAAGCGGTAAAAATTGCGGCAGACAGCGCAGTAAAGCCATTAGTTGAAAACGGAATTAAACCAGATATTGTTGTTACTGACTTGGATGGAGATGAGGATTCATTGATAAAAGTTGGAAAGACAAATTCAATTTTTGTGGTTCATGCTCATGGAGACAATATTGCTAAATTATGTCTTGTAGAGAATTTTAAAAATTGTATTGGCACTACACAGTCAAAACCATTCAAAAATATACAAAATTTTGGAGGTTTCACTGATGGAGATAGAGCAGTTTTTCTTGCAAGTTATTTTGATGCAAGAAAAATTATTTTGTTTGGGATGGATTTTGGAAAAAAAATAGGAAAATATTCTCAAACAAAAGTATCGGAGAGAAAAACCAAATTAAAGAAATTAAGAAAAAGTAAATCACTCTTGGAATGGTTATCAGAAAAAACAAGATCGCAGTTATTTACAACATCAAGTCCAATTAGAGGATTTGAAAAGATACCCTACAGTGAACTCGATATTATAATTACCTAGAATGCATTTAATACCCATATCCATATGAAAGAAATTATGAAATTCTCAGAGGAACAAATACGAGATATTGTTGCTATGAGAGATAGTTTGGTCAAGCAAATTGACAAGCATCAAAATGCCATAGAATTGTTAGAAAAAAATCTGACAATTTTAGATTTGGTGTTAAAAGAATCTAGTTTTACAAAAGCTTCTGCTCTTAGTACAGTAAAAACTTCAGAATCATCTACAAAAATTCCAACTGCATCTACTCAGAAATCAGAAGAAAGCTCAATTCCCATAACAAGTGGGAATGACGGTAAAATTATTGCAAATGCTTACATCACGCCGGATCAGGTTTCAATAGTTTTAGAGGACAGCATGGAGATAAATGCAGACACGCCGCCCTTCAAATCATTTTTTATTGATAGAATTATTGGAGAAATGAAGCGAAAAGATTCTGCAGAAGCAGAAAGCGGCAAACTTCAAAAAGAATCAGTTATCGATTACATAATTAACAAAAATGGTTCAGACATTAGAGAGATAATTATAAAAAATTACAGACAAAAAGAGAGAGTAAACGAAATAATTAACACTGCAGGATGGTCACTTACACGTATGCTTGAAAACATCAAAAAGTGATTGTATGGACAAGATAGTAGTTTTAGATTTTGGGTCACAGTATAGTCATTTGATTTGTAGAAGAATTAGAGAATTTTCTGTATATGCAGAGCTTGTTCCTTTTGATATTAGTTTTGAGGAATTACAAAAACACAACCCTAAGGGAATAATTTTTTCTGGAGGTCCATCAAGTGTGTATAGTTCAGATGCGCCTGTTCCAGAAAATAAAATTTTTGATATGAATTTACCACTGCTTGGAATTTGTTACGGACATCAACTAATTGTAAATAAATTTGGTGGTAAGGTAAAAAGGGCCAACAAAGAATATGGTTCATCGTTACTAACGATTGATAGCGATGAGAATCTCCTAAGTGGAATTGGTCAATCAGTTAGGGCGTGGATGAGTCATGGTGATGAGGCAGAACAAATACCACCTGGATTCAGAGTGATAGGACATACTGAAAGTGCAAAGGCTGCGGCAATTGCATCAGAAGAAAAGTCAATTTACGGAATTCAGTTTCATCCAGAGGTTGTTCATACGGAACAAGGAACAGAAATTCTCAAGAATTTTGTTTTGAAAGTTTGTGGTGCTAAACAAGATTGGACTATGGAGGGATTTATCGATGCTGCGGTAGAAAAAATTTCAAAAATAGAAGGAAATGTCTTATGTGGCGTAAGTGGAGGAATAGATTCTACTGTAGCAGCTTTGCTGATTCACAAAGCAATTGGCAATAGACAAAAGTGTGTTTTTGTAAATAACGGTCTTTTGCGATTAAATGAAGAGATAGAAATTGCAGAGATGTTCAAAAATAACTTTAATGTAAATTTTACAATGGTTGATGCTGTCCAAGTTTTTTTGACTAAACTAAAAGGTGTAGAAGACCCTGAGAGAAAAAGAATGATCGTAGGTGAGGAGTTTATTCATGTTTTTACTGAATTTGCAAAAACAAATGGGCCTTTCAAATGGCTTGCACAAGGTACATTGTATCCAGATGTAATAGAGAGTGGAGTTTCAAAAGGTCCAGCTGCAGTAATAAAATCACATCATAATGTAGGCGGATTACCAGATTGGCTTGATTTGAAGATATTGGAGCCATTGCGTGATTTATACAAAGATGAAGTAAGAAAAATAGCTAAAATTTTAGGTGTTCCGGAAAAACTTTTCATGCGACATCCATTTCCAGGACCTGGTTTGGCTGTAAGGATTATTGGTGAAGTTACTCCAGCAAAACTTCAGATATCAAAAATAGCAAGTAAGATTGTAGAAGATGAATTGATTGCAGCTGATCTTTATGGTAAAGTGTGGCAGGCATATGCAGCAGTAGGTGATGATAAGGCAGTCGGAGTCGTAGGAGATGAAAGAAAATACGGAAATATTGTAATGATCAGAGTAGTAGACTCCATTGATGCAATGACAGCAGATTGGACTAGATTACCACATGCCTTATTAGAAAAAATCAGCAACAGAATTACAAACGAGGTAGAAGACGTAACATGGGTAACATATGCAATTTCAAGTAAACCTCCTGCAACAATTGAACCACAATAAAACATCGAAAATCATTACAAAATACTGAAATAATTCATAAAAATTGTTCTCAAATTTGATGTTTAAAAGACTACTTTAATACAAATTAATCATAATAAATTCATGGTAAAAATTCCAAATGAGATCAAAGAATTCATTGAGAAACAGGGAATTTTTGCAGTAGGCACTATAGGAGTAAATAATTTGCCAAATGTATCTCCTAGAATTTTCTTCAGAGTTGATGAAGATATGATATATTGGTTAGATTTTTTCAAACATAAATCTTACAAAAATATTCAAGCAAACCCTTGGGTCACCATTTCTGTTTTTAATAAAGAGGATTTGAAAGGATTTCAATTTAGAGGAATTGTGAGTTTTATAATAGATGAACCCATAAAATCAGAAATCAAAGAATCTATCATTAAAAAAATATTAGAAAGAAATTCATCAGAGAAAATAAAAAAACTTAGTGAGAAAAAAGAAGTTCAAGTCATACAATTTGAACCAAAAGTATGCTACTCACTAAATCCTGAAGAGTTTAGCGATATGTGCATAGGATCAGACATTGATTCTACACGTTTATTTCAAAAGTAATCCATTAATAATCAAATTTTTTTGAGATGATTATGGGTTTTCATGTATTTGATACATATGTCAAATCAAAAAATGGGTATGTCATGCATTTTGATGTAATAACTGACAAAAATGATACAGAAAAAGCAATCACATTTGCAAAAGAGTGGTTAAAAAATATTGGAGAGAAAGACGCCAAAATCACTACAGAAGAATGTAGGTTTTGTCATACGCAATCTGTATCAGAAGAAATTGAAATTGAGATAATGACAAACGGTTATTTTATTGCAAAAATGGAAGGCTGTCCTCAATAAAATTTGAATAATATGCATGCGATTTGGCTTACTTTTTCTAAAGACGATAGAAATTGCCTAAAGAAGATCATTGATGAAATTTCAGAAAAATATCATGCTCCAAAATTTGAACCACATATTACAGTTTACGGATTGGTAGATTCTGAATTGAGCTTGATTGACAGTATTGCAAAAGAAGTAACACTGAATTGTAATTCATTTATGGTCAAAAAATCAGAAATTTTGCAATCTGATGAATTATGGAAGACAGTATACATAGAATTAAAAATGAATAATCAGTTGGAAGTAATTCATAAAAATCTTAAAAAACATTTTGAAAAAATTTCAAAATATGAATTTAATCCACACATCAGCCTAATTTATAAAATCTTACCAATAGAAGAAAAAATCAAAATTATAAACGAATTAGACATTAAAAATGAATTTATGGTAAAAAAACTTGTTGTGCAAAAATTTTTTCCAGATGTAGAAAAATGGAAGATTATAAAAAAATACAATTTAATTTGAAAAGTCATCAGCATGCTAAAATATCGTACATATTCACAATTCTAGAAGAAATAGTTCAGATTAGATTTTACAGTAATGCTGCACCAAAAACTCCAGCAGAATCACCTAATTTGTTTTTTAGAATTGGGGTATCAACTAAATCTGAAAAGACTTTGTGATATACTGAATCTTTTCCTTCAGTGTATAAAAAATTAACATTAGATAAACCGCCTCCTAAAACTATTACATCGGGATCTAAAATATCAATTACATTTGCCAATCCAAATCCAAAATTTTCCAAAAATTCATTCTTCCATTGTTTTGCTTTGGGATTATCAAGATTTTGTATAATTTCAGGCATGCTTTGTGATCTTCCAGTCAGCTCTTTCCATCGTTTTTCTAATGCAGGACCACTAATGTATGTCTCAACACAACCTTGTTTTCCACAATAACAATTATTTCCATTTTGATGTAATGTATGATGTCCCCACTCTCCAGCGATATTGGTTCTACCTTGATGAATTTTTTTATCAATAACTATACCTCCGCCTACACCAGTACCCATTATTACATGCTCTTTGAGTGATTTTCCTATAAGACATTGAGTATTGCTATTTTTTATCAAGCCAGTCTTTTTTGAAATTGCACCAGGAGTGCAAATTCCCATAGAATAATCTTCAATATTTTTCAAAAGATCTGTAGCCAGCGAACTAATTGCATCTAGTATTTGATGATAATCATTTTGTGGGGTTGGAACTCTTTTTCTTTGAATTGTGTTATGATGTTCATCTAGCAAAATTGCTTCTATTTTAGTTCCGCCAAGATCGATACCTAGTTTATACAACAATAATTTAATGAAAATAGGATTGCTTAAGTTTAGCTAATTATATCGAAGATATTATCGTGCACCAGAAACGGAAATTACATCATCGATTCTAAGAATCATACAGGCAGCTTCGGTTGCAGATTTGATTATCTGCTCTTTTACTGCAAGAGGCTCTACAACATCAATAGATAACATGTCTGCAATCCTTGTATTTCTTGCATCTATTCCTGTCCATTTACGACCTTGATTTTGTTTTGCTCTAAGTGTAGCCATTGTATCAATAGGATCCATTCCAGCATTTTCTGCTATTGTAAGAGGAATAATCTCCAATGCCTCAGCATATTTTTTAATTGCAAGTTGTTCTCTGCCATCAAAGCTATCTGCCCAGTCTTTTAGTTTAGATGCGGCATATGATTCTGGTGCCCCACCTCCTGCAACAATTTCTGGTTTTTCAATTACGTCTTTTACTACCATTAGAGAATCGTGAATTGAGCGGTCAACTTCATCAATGACTCTTTGTGAGCCACCTCGAATAAGTAAAGTTACAGATTGTGGGTTTTTACATCCTTCAATAAACACCCACTTGTCGGATTCAACTTTCTTTTGATGAGCCAAGTCGGCAATACCAAGATCTTTTTCTGTAAGATCATCAAGATTAGAAATAACACGTCCTCCTGTAGCTTTGCCAAGTTTTATCATGTCACTTTCTTTAACACGTCTGACTGCCATAATACCATATTTTGCTAGATAATGTTGTGCAATATCATCAATTCCTTTTTGACAAATCAATACATTAACGCCAGCATTGTGAAGTTTGTCAACCATTGTTTTGAGCATTCTATTTTATTCTTCCAAAAACATTTGAATTTGTGTAGGATCAGTAATTCTTATTTCTGAACTCATCTCAGTTTTTTCAATTTCTAGTGCAGAATTTAAAAGAGCAATCTTTGCTTTCTCAATTTTAGTTGGCATGCCACTATGAACAACTTCTTTATCTAAAACAATACCCTTGATAATTTGAGTATCTGTGATAGAACCGCCGGCTTTCTTTTCAACTTTGATATTTTCAAGATCAACAGAATAGGTTTCTGCCTTTTTTGTTGCAACTCTCAAGATTGCATCAACTACAACTTTGGAAAGTACATCGCTGTCTTCAGAGATTAATTTTGATTGCATACTGGTTGTGGCAATCTTGAGAAGTGTTTCTCTATCATCAGGTTTGATTTTTTTTGCCATTTCAGCGTAAATTTCTAGTGTCTTTTCAGCTGCTGCTTGATAACCTTCAATAATTACTGACGGATGGACATCTTTTTTGAGAAGATCTTCTGCTCTAGCTAAAAGAGCACCTCCAAAAACTACTGATGATGTAGTACCGTCTCCGACTTCATTATCGACTGTTTTTGCAATTTCGACCATCATTTTGGCAGCAGGGTGTTGAACATCAATTTCTTTTAAGATGGTTGCACCATCATTTGTAATAGTAACATCGCCTAAGGAATCAACTAACATTTTATCTAAACCTCTTGGACCTAAACTACTTCTGACTAATTCAGCAACTAGTTTGGCAGCAGCTATATTGTTGTGTTGAGCATCTTTACCTTTTTGTTGTAATGCGCTCTCTTTTAGAACTAAAACTGGACCACTTGGTGTTTGTTGAATTGATGCCATTGAGATAAGCTACAATCCTTTGTATCCCCCTTTTTAACATTACTTAGTTGATTGGATTAATGTAAGATCGTCTCTTAACATCCACGATTCCTCCCGATAGTATACGAACTGATGGAAGAGCAAGAAACGGTAAGAAAAGCGGGATCAGATGTGGTCTTGAAAACTTACAGCCAGAATCTATAATCGAGTTATTAACTTGTTCAAAATTAGATAAGACTTTTTCAAATGAATCAGTAGAAACAATCCCAGCTAGTTGCAATGGTAGTGATGCAGTAATTTTACCAGATTTTACTACAGCTAAACCTCCCTGATTTTTTATAAGATTATTTACAGCAATTGACATATCAGAATCATTAGAACCAATTACAATCATGTCATTTTCATGAAAACTCCAAGATGATGCAAATGCACCAATGTCTGCTCCAAAATTTTCAAGAAACCCAATAGCATGTTTGTAAGTTCCATGAATTCTATCAAAGGCTGCTACTTTCCACACATCCTTATCTAAAGATGGAATAACATTTCCTTCTTTAGTAAGTAGTTCTGCTGAGCCAAGGTTAGTTATGATTTCAGTTTGCATAAAAATAGTATTTGCAAGGATACTTTTCTTTTTTGATGGAATAACAAAGTCTTTTGGAGAGAGTTCTTTTAGTTTGACTGTATTTTTTATCCATGAAGAAATTGTTTTTTTCTTTATCGGTGTAACAATACTTCCATTTGAAACAACTAGTTTTCCACCTACAAAGACTTTGTTGGGTTTAATGGATTTCAAGTCATCAAAAATTAAAATATCTGCAAGTTTTCCTGGCGCAATACCACCCAAATCTTTACTCATGTTGTAATAATCAAAGCAGTTTTTTGAAGCCATGGAAATAGCATCAATTGGATTCAGACCAAGTTTAATGGGTTCTCTAACACAGTGATCAATATGACCATACTTTACAATATCTGTCGGATCAAGTCCATCAGAACAAAACATCAATCTGTCAAGACTTATTCCATGAGATAATACACGAGGAATAATTTCTTTCAAGTCACGTCTAATTGATCCTTCTCTCATCATAACCCACATTCCCAGACGTAGTCTTTCTAAGACTTGATCAAAATTGATAGGTTCGTGACAGGACAGGATTCCAGATGCGACGTATGCGTTAAGTTTTTTTTCACTTGCTCCAGCTGTATGTCCATTAATTATGCAATCCCCTTCTAACATAGTAGATAGGGACTTCATTGTTTTAGGATCACGAAGTGTAACTTTGGTCCATGAAAAAACTTCACCCAATCCTAAAACATGAGGGTGCTTGATTGCTAATTTTTCTTGTGATAGTGATAAAGTTTTGCTGTGACTGAATTTTGCATCAACAGGGAGACCACCTGGAACAACTTGAAATATTCTAATTGGCAAATCTTCGCCAAGTTTTAGAAATTCTTGAAATCCTTTGTAACCAGATACACTGACAATGTCTATCGGATCTGAGAAAAGTGATGTCACTCCACATAAAAGAGATTTTTTTGCAAATTCGGAAGGTAAGACAAATTGATCAATGTGTAAATGTGGATCAGCAAATCCAGGTCCTACATATTTTTCCTTGACATCAATGATAGTTGTTTTTGTTCTAATTGTATGTCCTGCGTCTGGACCAACATATGCAATTCTATCACTAACTATTGCAATCTGAATTTTTGGAATGATTTCTCTAGTGTAAACGGATAGCAAGGAGCAGTTTTTAAGAACTAGATCTGCTTTTCTGTCACCCATTGCCACTGAATTTAATAAAGAAATCGAATTCGCTAGGCTCGAAGTCACAAATTTTCTTGTATTTTGCGCCTATTATAGATTCAATGCTTAAATTACCGTTGAAGCGGTTTTTTTCATATGAACATACCCAAGGTCATCCGTAAGTATTGTGCCAAATGTAAAACACATACTGAACAGAAGGTCTCCATATACAAGGCTGGAAAAAGAAGAGGTTCTGCAAGAGGAGAACGCAGACATGCGGAACGTAAACGAGGGTATGGTGGACAAAAATTCCCAAAACTTGCAAAGCCTGCAAAAGTTACAAAGAAGGTTACTCCAATTATGACATGTACAGTATGCAAAAAGAAATACAATAAACCAGGCATTAGAATTAAGAAATTTGAGTTGGTGGCAGCATGAAAAAAGATCATATTGAAATTCCAAAGCCATCAAGTAAGTTCCAGAAGGTTAACTGTAATGAATGCGGTGAGTTACAAGTAGTATATTCTCATGCGTCACAAGCTGTTGTATGTAATTCTTGTGGCAACAATATTGCTGAACCAACTGGCTCTAAAGCAAAGATTAATGGAAAAATCTCAGGCAGTGCTGAGTAAATCATAGTCTTGTTTTGTGTTTAGATTAAAAGCGATTCTTTTATCATCAATTATTATAAATTTTTCAGTTATGTTTTCCAGTGTTGAAATATTCTTTGCGTTTACTAATGAAATTCCAGTATAGCAGCACTGTTGATTCTTAAAATTAAGCCAGTAATTAGAAGATAGATGTAGTGATTCCATGAATTTTTTTGTAACAAGAATCGTAGTCCAAATATTTTCTGAATTGCATTGATTCACAATGTTTTTGATAATATCTCCATCTAAAAACGGCAAATCAGCAGAGGTAATTAAAACAAAATCAGTTAATGATTTAAGAACCAAATTAAGATCTTCAACATAACCATTACCTGGAGTATTAAAGAGATCGACATTATTTTCTTCTAACAGTTTTTTTGTTTTTGGTGAATTAGAACTTGTAATTGCAAATATTTTTGAAAAGCATTTAGAATTTACTAGAGCATCAATTACATGAAGAACTACAGGTTTTTTGTATTTTAAAAGTAGTTTTTCTCCGGCCAAGCTCATTCTGCTTCCTTTGCCACCTGCCATTACAATACCAATCATATTGAAATAAAGATTAGAAGAGATGCTAATCGAGTCAATTCGTTTGTGGCACCCAATACATCTCCTGTAATTCCTCCAAAACTACGAGCGGTCAAGACAACTAAGAATAAGGTTAATGCCACGCCTACTCCAAATAGAAGTAATCCTGTGATACCACCAAGAACAATCAACGGGATTAGAGTAATCACAGTTGCCAATATCAATTTCTTTTTATTTTTCATCATCTTAACAAATGGTGAATTTGAGCCTAAAGATGCAGATTTTCCAATACTTGCCATCAAAACCATTGAAAATTTTGCAAATATCTCACTAAGTAAAATTGCCAAGAACAACTGATATCCTTTGGATAACGAGATTGCTATTATCAATCCTACAATATACAACACTATTGCAACTATTCCTGCAGAACCGGTGGAAAGGTCCTTCATTGCTGCAAGTTTTTTTTCTTTTGTTCCCTTTACCATCAAGCCGTCAGCAAAATCTGCTAGACCGTCAGTGTGATGTATGCCAGTAAGTATTGTAAATGAAGCAACAACTAACAAACTTACTATCAAGGGATCTAAAAATAATGAAAGTCCAAATCCTATTGAACCAACAATTAAGCCGATTGTAATTCCTACAATTGGAAAAATATACATGTATTTTGCAATTGTCTCAAGATTTGAATTACTGGTTGGGATAATAGTCAAAAATGAAAAAACAGAACCGATTTCTTTAAGCATGAATCCACCATCCTAAATAAGATAAAAGTAAAAGAATTGGAACAACTACAATTCCACAAAACAATATTGATGTAACTTTCATTATTGAAATAGCTGATTTCACATGATCTTTAGTAAATGAAATGTTTCCATCACCGAGTGAATAGTGATCAATCTTCTCAAATTTTGCTCCTAATGCCCCTGCAATAGCTGCCATAGGATATCCAGCATTAGGACTTGTAGTTTTTCTTCCATCGCGAATCATTATTTCATAAGATTTTCTCCAGTCATTTCCAAGAATCATAGCACTAAGGATCATGATAAATCCGGTTAGTCTTGATGGAATGTAATTCAAAATTTTGTCACAGTTTGCTCCAAACCACCCAACGTTTTTGAAAATATCTGTCTTGTATCCAATCATAGAATCTGCGGTATTGATTACTCGATAAACATATGCTACTGGTAAACCAAAAATTGCAGAGTAGAAAAGAGGTCCTGTTATACCATCAACAGTATTTTCACTAATACTCTCTAGCACGCCTGAAAATACATGGTTTTTGTCAAGATTCTTGGTATTTCGCTTTACAATCATAGATAAATTGTCTCTGGCAGAAGAGATGTTGTTTTGTTCCAATGCAGTTACTACAGCAAGTGCGTGTGTTTCCATTCCTTTTATTGCCATAGTTGTCTTTAGCAATACGCCACCTACAATTACAGAAATTATAATGTATATGTAATCCACAGTAATTAATTTAATTCCAATATTTAGAAGTACTATCAAAGATGCAACAATTCCGCTAGAAATCAAAATGATGAAAATACCTCCAAGTTTTTCCAAATTTTCTGATGAATTTTTTGTATATGGAGTTAATTTTGCAATTAGAGAACCCAACCAAGCAGTTGGATGAAATTTGTTTCTTGGATCTCCCACTGCAAAATCTAATACAAGTGCAAAAAATACTACAAGTATTGATTCAACTATCAACTTATCATCCTCTCTATTTCTTTGATATTCAAATTTGAATTTACTAATTTACTAAGCTTCTCAATCTCATTTTCTATTTTATCTAGATTTTTCTTATTCCAAGTGATATTCTTTGCTTTGCCACCCAAAGAATCTTCTTCAGGTATATCTAAGTCAATCATTGGTATTATACCCAATATTGGACGTTTTGTTATCTCTTTAATTTTTTTAAAACCTGGCTTAAGAATATTGATATCACCTCGAAATTTATTGATAATAAAACCTTTGATTAATTTTTGATGTCTTTTATCTAAAAGAGACATAGTACCCACAATACTAGCAAATGAACCTCCTCTATCAATATCGGTAATTAGTAATACCGGCGAATTAGCTATTTCTGCCATTTTCATATTTGCTATGTCAGATTTTTTTAAATTAATTTCAGTTGGTGAACCAGCTCCTTCTAAAATAACAAGATCGTAATTTTTTTGAAGAGATTTCAGTGATTTTGTAGCAATATTCAGTCCTTGAGTTTGTACAAATTTTTGGTAATATTCAGTAGCATGCATTTTCTTGAATATTTTTCCGTTGAGGTATACGTTACTATAGTAATTACCAAGAGGTTTTAGAAGAATCGGATTTAGATCAGGGGTGATTTCACATCGGGCTGCTATTGCCTGTATAGCCTGAGCTCTAGATATTTCAAAATCTTTTGTTTTGTAGGCGTAATTTGACATATTTTGAGATTTAAACGGTGCCACTGAAAATCCTTTGTCGGCAAAAATTCTACATAGTGCTGCAACTAGTGTTGTTTTACCAGAACCTGATGACGTACCTTGAATCATCAATGATTTCATAGTCTCTCCAAAGCCTTGATTAATTTTTCATTTTCTTTTCTTGTTCTTACAGCAATTCTAATGTAATTGTCATTTAAGCCACGAATTGTACTACAGTCACGAATTAAAATTTTCTTTTCGAGTAATTTTCTTTGTAATGTTTTTGATTTGATTTTTGTTTTTATCAAAATAAAATTTTTCGAAGTGGAATTACATTGA
>JACRND010000165.1 GCA_016234975.1 Nitrosarchaeum sp.
GCAAGAACACTAATGATATTTCTAGTAAATATGCAACTGTCTGAAGTGTAAATCAGACTTTTAGAAAAATAAATGAGAAAATACCAGATTAAATTATTTTACCACTAAAACAGGAATTTTTGCTTTATGTATCACAAAATTTGAAGTACTTCCTAGAAATGCTTCTTTAGCGCCACCTATACCTCTTGCACCAATAACAATCATGTCATACTTTCCTTTCTGAGCAAATTTAACAATTTCAGAGCCAGTATGACCACCTCCAGTTTTATATTTGAATAATGCTCCTGCTTTTTGAGCTCGTTTCATTGCTGGTCCAATTGCTTTGATAGCTTTTGTTTGTGCATCATCTTTCATTTTTTGTGTATATTTTATTCCTGCAGTTAGCGGCAAATGAAATACATAAAATCCAGTAATTTCAGCGCCACTGCCTTTTGCAATTTCAATTGCTCGATCTAATCCTCTAATGGAGTTATTAGATCCGTCTAGTGGAACAAGGATTTTGTTGAATTTTGCCATACTTCTCAATTTAGTGCTTCAAATATAAAAAATGGTATGATTTTCACAGATGATATTACTGCTAAAAATGATAAATTTATCATTTTACATTCATTAATGAAAATTATATCATCTGTTTTTATAGAAATCATTTTTGTGATATGTGATGTCTGTTATTGATATTTGTAAAAAGCCAATTTCTATTCTAAAGAATTCAACAATATCGGATGTAATTAAAAAATTATTGGAAAATAATCTCAGCAGATTAATTATTGTAGAAAATAGAAAACCCACAGGAATTATAACTGAAAAAGATGTAGGATTATTTCTTTTTTCTGAAACTAGTAAACAAGGATTAGATGATATAATGATCAGCAAAATAATGAAACCAATCATATTCATTGATGAAACTTTTACGCCTGAAAATTCAGCAAAAATGATGCTTGAAAAAGGAGTTAGTTCTTTAGTAATAGGTACAAAAGATAATCTTAAAGGAATTTTTACAAAGACGGATCTTGTAAAATATTATTTAAAAAATTATTCAGGAAATAAGAAAGTAGTTGACTTTATGACGTATGAATGTATTTTTACTCATACAGCAGCACCATTATTCAAAGTTGTAAGAAAAATGTTAGAAAACAAGATATCAAGAATTATTGTAAAGGATCAAAATGAAAAACCAGTAGGCATAATTTCATTTAGAGATTTATTTAGAATTTCTATTGAATTAGGTAGTGAAGAAGATGATTCTGGTTTTACCATTTCAGAACAAATAAGAAAAGGATTTCTTTCTGAGGATGGGTTTGGAGGTATTTCATTAGCACGAGATGTAATGAGTAAAGGAATTGTCTCAATAAAATTCAATGATGATTTGAAAAATGCCTGTAAACTAATCTTAGAAAATAATATCAGTGGTTTGGCAGTACTTGATGGAAATAATTCTCTTGTAGGAATAATTAGCAAAACAGATATTATAAAAGCTATTACAGTTTAAGCAAATTTTGAGAATATATTAAAACAAGGAAGTTCTAAATTGTAAATATGAAACTGCATTTTGGTGATTTATTTGTAATTCTATTTAGTGCAGTTACAACTTTTGCAATTATCGGAGTTGTTAGTACTTCATTTAAAGTGATTTTATATAATCACGTATAGTTTGAGCTGATATTTTTAATAATTTACTCTCGGATTCGTTTAATTTTATTTCTATAATTTCTTTAACTCCGTCTTTGTTTATTTTTACAGGAATTCCCATTGAAATGTCTTTTTCATCATATTCGCCGTTTAATACAATTGATGCAGGGATGACTAGTTCATCATTTTTGATGATAGACCTAATAACATCAAAAGTATTCTTAGCAATACCAAATTGTGATCTACTTTTGAAAATTCTTAGAAATTTCCAGTAATCCTGAATTTCTGTTGAAATTATTTTTTTTTCTGTCTCATTAATTATATCAAGTAGATTTTTTTCATTAATTTTTACTCTGGAAAATACTGGCACCATAGAATCTCCATGTTCACCTATTACTAGTGCATTGATAATTTGAGATTGTTTAATTTTAAATTTTTCTGAAAGCAAATATCTAAATCTACTTGAATCCAAACTTGATGCAATTCCTATTACTTTATTTCTTGATAATTGAGTTTCTTTCTGAAAAACAAATGTAAGAACATCTAAAGGATTAGAAATTATTAACACGGTTGCAAAAGGACAGTATTTTTTTATTTGATTTGCAATTTCTTTAATCATCTTAACTTGAGCATCCATCATTTCAATTCTATTTTTTAGATAGATTCCTGTACTAGCTGTAATTACAACAATATCGGAACCACTTATTTTAGAAAAATCATCAGTACCATGAATTGAAACATTTGAGTTTTCAGGTATGGCGTTGGATATATCTAGAGCCTCACCAATTGCTTTACTCTTTGTACGATTTACTAATAGAACATCATCTAATGAATTAGATATGCAAAGAAAAGCAATTGCTGCACCAACTTTACCACTACCTATTATAGAGATCATTCTAATCTCATCTCTTCTATTTTGTAATCAAGATAAGACAAATTGTTTGAAATAATAAAATGTCTAATTTAAATCCCGTATGATATTTTTAGAGTTAAATTTGTACCTATAATGAGTGCAGTGCATTGCAATGTGGTCTTACTTGTTATATCAAAAGTAGATGTACACGTTTTATGCAAGCATTAATTTCAGGAAGAAAAATAGAGGATGATTCAAGAAAAGACGCCATTCTTGAAGTTATATCTGATAAATATTGTAGAGCTATTTTAGAAAACTCGATGGAAAAACCAAAATCTGCAATGGAGATAAGTGCTGAAACCAAAATTCCAATAAGCACGGTTTACAGAAGACTACAAACTTTACATGATAACAAACTACTAGGAATTTCTGGTTCCATTAGTGATGATGGTAAGAAATATTTTCTATACAAGAGTAGAATTAAGGCCATAGCTACATCATTTAATGGAAGCAACATAGAAGTCGAAGTTGTTCCTAATACTTGCTAAGTATTAGCTTCTTCTCATTTTGTTGAAATCATGTCTGATAATCAAAGTTCTGTTTTAAATCAAAAAATGAGAGAGATATGCAACATGGAAAAAAGATATTCATCTCCTGTTATTACCATTCAACCAGAATCATCAATTTTTGATGCGTTGTTACAAATGCAAACAAATTTTGTTAAACACATAGTGATTGCTGTTAAAAACATACCTGTTGGAATTGTTACTGAAAGAGATATCAATAGATTTCTTGGAGAAGATAAAACTGCACATGCAATAGATGAGATTCCAATTAAACATGTAATGCAAAAAAATGTAATTACAATAACGAATAATACAGAAGATCATTTTGATCAATGTGCTGCAAGAATGGAAACTTTCAAGATTGGTTCAGTAGTTCTTGTTAATGACAATGGAGAATTGATAGGCATTGTTTCAAGAACAGATCTAACAAAATCTTATGCTAGTGTATTTGGCGGAAAATACCTGGTGAAAAATTTTATGAATAAGAAAGTAGTTACTTGCAGAAGATCTGATTCTCTTAAATTTGCGTTAAGTTTGATGAATAAAAATCAAGTTTCAAGGTTAGTTGTAACTGATGAAAATGGTTATCCTGTTGGTGTTATTAGTACAAATACATTGTTAACACATAGTGATTATTTTACTAAAGGTAATACACGATCTAGAGATTATTTACTTCCAATGGGTGGAGAAAAACTTACAGTGAATGATTTACTAACTGATGAATTTTTAACAATAAATGAAGAAGATGATCTTGCATTAGCAGCAAGCAAAATGATAAAAAATAAGGTTGGTGGGATTCCAGTAGTGGATTCAAATCACAATTTGATCGGAATTGTGAGTAAAACCGATGTTGTAAGGGCTTTTTCTATTGTAGGACCTCATGAAGAATTAAAATCAAAGTATAAAGAATTGTATTGAATTAAAACTAATTTTATACTTGAAGATTGAATTGATTAACTTGTTTTACAAATCATTGGAGTGATAAATGTTTGAACTAAAGCGTGAAATGGGACTTTTCCATCTAACTATGTATGGAGTAGGACTAATTCTTGGAGCCGGAATTTATGTACTAATAGGAGAAGCTACAGGTTTAGCTGGAGATTCTGTATGGATTGCATTTGTCTTAGGATCTGTTGTTGCATTGTTTGCTGGACTTAGTTATGCAGAATTATCATCTATATTTCCTAAAGCTGCTGCAGAATATACATTCATAAAAAATGCATTCAAAAATAATTTTTTTGCTTTTATTATTGGATGGTTGACGGTAATTACATCTATGGTTATGGCAGCAACTGTAGCCTTGGGATTTGGGGGTTATTTTTCAGAATTTCTGAATATTTCAACAACAATATCTGCAATTGTATTGATAGGAATTCTCTCAATAATAAATTTCATAGGTATTAGAGAATCATCTTGGACAAATACTATTTTTACAATAATTGAAGCATCTGGATTAATTCTAGTTATTATAATTGGTTTTACAATTAGTGAACCAGAATCGGTCAATTATTTTGAAAGTCCAACTTGATTTACAGGAATTGTTATTGCATTTGTATTGATTTTTTTTGCATTTATTGGCTTTGAGGATATAGTGAATGTTGCAGAAGAAGTACGAAATCCCAAAAAGGTAATCCCAAGAGCAATAATTTTATCAGTTATAATATCAGGAATAATTTATGTTCTAGTTTCTTTAGCGATTGTTAGAGTAATTAATTGGGAAGATCTCTCATTATCAGCTGCACCATTAGCAAATGTGGTAAAAAGAGGATTTGGTACTCAAGGTTACATAATATTTTCCGGAATTGCACTTTTTGCTATAACAAATACAGTGCTGATCACACTTGTATCTGGTTCTAGAATGATTTATGGAATGGCAAGAGAAAAATCATTTCCAGATATTCTTGCAAAAGTTCATTCTAAAGCTAAAACACCATGGGTGGCAATTATTGTAATCATGCTAATAGCTATTGGTTTTTCTTCTATTGGTAATATTATAATTGTAGCAAATATTACGGTTTTTGCAGTTGTAATAACTTTTGCAGCAGTAAATTTGACTGTGATTGTTCTTCGATATACAGAACCAAATATTGAACGAAAATTCAGAGTTCCTATCAATATTGGCAAGTTTCCAATTCTACCAATGTTTGGATTAGGAATTTCAGTTTATATGGTATTTCAGTTTCAAATTCATGTAATTCTTGTAGGTCTTGTGATAATAGGCAGTGGCGCAATTTTCTATTTATTGTATGAAAAACGTAAAATAAAATCAAATTAAAATCGAATTTATTAGATATTGTTACTATTTTCTTCTTGTTTTAGAAAAAGCAATGGATGCAATAATAATTCCTATAATTCCTATACAAATTCCAATATAGCTAATATTCATTTGTTGATTTGATTGTTCTAGTTTAGCGACTGATTCTTTCAAGTCATTATTTCTCCAACAAGTGTAGTATGACCATCAATTAATTGATTTAATGTAATATCAGATGGTTCTGGAAATTCAATGTAAGATCGTTCATCAACTTTTGGTGGATGCATAGACAAACTCACAGAAGTTTCTCTAATGTTTCCTAAAATATTTGCCTGATAAAATCTAGATACAGTAGGATTGACAAATGCATAATATTTTCCAGGGATGTTATGATCTGGGTATAAAGAAAGTGTTATTTTTTCTTCTTTGTATAACAATTGCATTTTTAATGATTTTTCAAGTCCGGATATGCCATCTTTGAATTTTTGCTCTTTTAATTCTAAACCAGGTTCAAGGTGACTAATAAATAATTCAATTCCATTGTTTCCACCAGAAACAACAGGTTCATTCATCCAACCAATCTCTAATCGGTATTTATCAACAGAATCAATTGTATGACCAAATGCAGTTCCAATTAATCCTGAATTATTAATGATAATATTGTTAAATTTTTAAAATTCACTAGGAAACAAATCGATTGTTGTTTTAAAAAGGTTCTACTAATTATTATCATAGAAGTTATTATCTAGATTCTAATCATCGTCAATGAATTTAACGAATTAAAAAAAATCATCAAGTCAAAAACTGATAGTTTGTATGAGTTGATAAATTCTATAGTATCTTTGATCAATTAATACTTGAGTGAATGTATCAGAAGTAATTCTTTACTTATGATTGTGGTGATTGTTTTTATAAGAATAACAATGTAGAACATAAAAATTATGATCTATAATACCCTCAAAATTTAAGAACCCCCTCTTTGTCGTTGAACTATTGACAAAATTTACTGTTATATGTGGAAATTCATCTGAAGATCTTGCAAAAAAATTGGCAAGGAGATTAGGAGCAAATCTATTAAAATCGCAGTTAAGGGTTTTTCCAGATGGTGAAAGTAAAATCACAATCAAAGGAAAACCTCAAAAAAATAAAATTATTGTCATCCAATCAACATACCCACCTGTAGATGAAAATCTTATTCAAACATTATCAATAATTTCAAAAGCGAAAGAATATGGAACTGAAGTAATTGCAGTAATACCATACATGGGTTATGCTCGTCAAGATAGAGAATTCTTATCAGGAGAAGTAATAACAATGAAAGTCATTGCCAACTTATTCAAAAGTGTAGGAACATCTAGAATTATTGTTGTAGATATTCATAGTATGTTGGGTTTAAAGTATTTTAATATAAAATCAAAGAATGTAACTGCAATTCCAGATTTAGCAAGATATTTTTTAAAACTAAAATTAAAAAATCCTCTGGTTGTTTCTCCGGATCAGGGTGGAAAGGAAAGAGCAAAAGAATTTGCCAAATTTTTGAAAACAGAATACATATCACTTAAAAAACAACGTGATCGTAAAACTGGAAAAGTAGAAATTAAATCTACAAATTTTGATGAGGTAGCAGACAGAGATTTGATTTTAGTAGATGATATGATTAGTACAGGGGGAAGTATCATCAAAGCTACAGAGTTTCTTAAGAAACAGAAATGTAAACGAGTGTTTGTTGCTTGTACACATGCTCTGCTTAGAAACGATGCAGAAAAGAAAATTAAAAGAGCCGGAGTTACAAAAATAATTAGCACAAATACAATTCCTGGAAAAACATCTTTAGTAGATGTTTCAGGTACGATTGCAAAGGCAATAATATAATGCCAGAAAGTTTTTTTGTTTTATCTAAAGATAATCTAGAAATTGCAATTGATGAAGTAATTTCAATTGCAAAAACATACGATAGATTTGCAAAAGTAAAGGTATCATCTAATTTAGTAATAATACAATCAAAAACTAGTTGGGAGCAAATTACAAAACGTGCAACTTTTGTGAAAGTTTCTGGTCAAATTTTACGTAAAATGTCAGGATTGTTTTTAGATGAAGAAAATTTTGAAGTTTTAAAAAACGCTAAAACTTTTGTTTGCAGAATAATTAATTTATCACCAAACCAATTCAACATACCTGAGCTAGAAAGAACAATGGGAGACATGATAACCAAATTTTCTAAAGCTCAAGTATCTCTTGAAAATCCAGATATTACTATATATCTGGTTTTTACTGAGGGAGGGAATTTTTTTGGATTCTCAAAAAGATTTGAAGGTGAAGATAGACCAAAGAAAATTAAGAAATTTCCACATGAATTAGATTGGAAACTTACAAGAGTAATGATAAATTTAATCGGATTAAAAGAGGGAGAAACTGTGTGTGATCCATTTTGTGGTACTGGAACTACATTGTTGGAAGCTGAATCAATGGGAATCCATGCTATTGGATTAGATTTTGATGAAAAAATGTATAATATTTCAAGAGAAAATTTAGATGCAAATGGGTATAAATCAAAAATAATCAAGGCAGACTTTAGTCAATTAACAAATATGATAGATGAATTTGATGGGATTGTTACAGATTTACCTTATGGAACTGCATCTAAATCATCAGAAAATCCTGAAGAATTGATGAAAAAATTTGTGTCAATCTTACCTAAACGTAAGAAAATAGCTATTATGTGCAAAAAAGGATTTGAAAAAAAATTGAAGATCAATCCAATAAAGAAATATGAAATCTATAGGCATAAAAGCTTGACAAGGACAATTTTAATAAAATGAAACTAATATTTTTAGGAACTTCAGCTGCTCAACCTACTGAAAATAGAGGATTATCATGTATTTGTATAGAAAGAGAAGGTGAAATTTTGATGTTTGATGCAGGAGAAGCGGCACAGATTTCATATTTGAAATCAGGTTTAGGTTGGAATAAAAAGATGAAGATTTTTGTTACACATCTTCATGGTGATCATTGTATTGGACTATTAGGTTTACTTCAAACAATGACAATGCAACATAGAACTGAATCATTAGAAATTTACGGACCTCCTGGCATTGAAGAATTCATATCTGTAAATATCAAAGTACTAAACTTTGGATTATCGTTTCCAGTTATGATTACAACAGTTAAAGAAGGAAAAATATTTGATTCAAAAATTTATTCAATATATGCTTGTAAAGCTAATCATTCAGTTATTACATATTCTTATCTTTTTGAAGAAAAAGATAAACCTGGTAGATTCAATCTAGAAAAAGCTAAGACTTTGGAAATTCCTGAAGGCAAATTATGGAATCAATTACAAAATGGAATAGAAATCAAAATTGGAGAAAGAATTATTGTTCCAGAACAAGTATTAGGAGAAAAAAGACCTGGTAAAAAAATTGGAATTTCAGGAGATACGATGCCAACTAAAGAATTAGAAAAATTTTTTGAAGGTTGTGATTATCTTGTGTTTGATTCAACATTTTTGGATGAAATAAAAGAAAAGGCAGAAGAAACATGTCATTCAACAGCAAAACAAGCAGCTTTATTGGGTAAAAATGCAAAAGTAAAAAATCTAGTTCTAACGCATTTTTCAGCGAGATATAAAGATGAAACTAGACATTTAGAAGAAGCAAAACAAATTCATGATTCAGTTATCACGGCAAAAGACTTTTTAGAAATTGAGATAAAATAGACAAAAAATGTTTGAATCAGTCACAAAAAAACTAAGAGATGCTAAAAAAATCGTATTTGTTACAGGAGCAGGAATTTCTCAAGAAAGCGGTATTCCTACTTTTAGAGGAAAAGATGGATTATGGAGAAATTATGATCCAATGAAGTTGGCTACAATTGATGCATTTTATGATAATCCAGAATTGGTTTGGGAATGGTATAATGAAAGAAGGAAAAATATTTTTTCTGCAGAACCGAATTTAGGTCATATAGCAATAGCTGAATTAGAAAAATTTGTAAAAGTTGTTGTGTTAACTCAAAATATAGATGGACTTCATCAAAAAGCAGGAAGTACAGAAGTATTAGAGTTACATGGAAGCATTGTAAAAATAAAATGCACTATTTGTGATTTCAGAAGTGAGATTTTAACTGAATTTGTAGACATGCCACCTTTATGTAAATGTGGAAATATTCTAAGACCTGATGTGGTATGGTTTGGGGAGTCTGTTCCTCAAGAGATTTGGCAACAGGCAATGATTCATGCAAGTAAATGTGATGTGATGATAGTTGTAGGTACATCTTTGGTAGTATCACCTGCAAATACTTTACCAATTTATGCTAAACAAAATAAGGCAATCTTAATAGAAATAAATCCAGAAAAAACAATAATGTCATCAGATATAAATTTATCAATAAGAAGTACTAGTGTTATGGCATTGCCAGAATTTGTTTCGATTTTTAAAGTCTAAATCACAATTAAGAAAGTTTCCAGATTATAGAGAAAGCAATATTTTACCATTCAAAATCCTATATGATAATTTTTGACTCCTGGAATAGTTTACAAAAATTGATAGAATATTGAATTTATAGTTAATTTGATTAATTTCCAAGGCTCAACCAATCTATAATTCTATCAATATTAGGAGAAGTTAAGATTACTTTGATTGGCCCTAATGGTGATTCTTCTGCTTCTTCGCAGAGAGCTACTGTTCCGATAAACGCTGCTTGTTTGTTAAGGTAAAACCAAGTGGAGTCATTCTCCAAATTTTTTTCAAGTTGTCGTTGATAGATTTTCTGTGACTGATTAGAATGAATGATATTATGGATTTTTTCTAACAAATGTAAGTCTTTAGAGTTTGAGGTAATAGAAATATTATCAGTTTTAAGTTTAGCATTTGGAAATACATTCGAAATTGCTGTTTCAATTTTTTTTGGATCTTCAGATGGATTAATTAAAGAAAGTATTTCTATTTTACAACTGATATTAGGAGATCTCATTCTATCCAACTTTCAATGATTTTGAAGGCATGTTCAATCAATTCATTTTTTGCTAAATTATTGTTAGAAATTGTTTCGTCAGATAAAGCAATTGAATTACTAATACCAATGCCTATTTCTCGATTATCTCTTTCTTCAAAATTTTCTTTCGTTTGTGGATCATCTGATCTTCCTCTTTGTTTTAGAAATCCAAATCTTGTACTAGTGGATGCATGTATAGCAAGAATCTTAACTGTTCCATATTTACGTAAAACTTCTATTTCTGTATTAGATCTTATTCCATCAATTATTATTACTTGTGATTTTGAGTTTTTAATTTGTGGTGTAATCAATTCTGCTACTGCACCTTGACCATTTTTTTCTCGTAATTCAAGCATCAACTTACCAAGATTATACCCGGTTGGTTCAAGATTTCTATTCTTAGCTTCTGTTCTTACTGCATTTCCCATATTGATGATATCGTAACCTTTGGATTTAAGACCATCAGCTATTGTTGATTTACCTGCTCCAGGCATGCCAGTTAAACATACTATTAGTTTTGTCAATATTAGAACGAAAATATGGCTAGTCTATGAAGCTACCGGAAATTATTATAAAACATAATTAAAAGAAAATCATAATGCGATCTTTTGTAGCAATTGAAATTTCTTCGGATAAAATAATAAATTTGATTTCTAAATTTCAGTCTGAAATTAACATAAATGCTAAACCTATAGAACCACATAATCTTCATTTTACATTGCAATTTTTAGGTGATATACCACAAGAAACTACAGAGAAAGTAATGGCGTCGTTAAATACTGTTAAATTTTCAAGATTCATGGTAAATCTCAAAGGTATTGGTGTTTTTCCTAATGTGAAATCTCCAAGAGTTATTTGGATTGGTACTGATGAGAGTGGTGGGAATTCGTTGGTAGAATTAGCAAAGAAAATAGAGAATGTATTAACTCCACTAGGTTTTTCTATAGACAAACCGTTTAAACCTCATATCACAGTGTTTAGAATTAAAAATAAGATTGAAGATATTAGTAAAAAAGTGGATAAATTCCAATCAATTGATTTTGGAATACAGGAGATTACATGTTTCAAACTCAAACAAAGTGTTCTTAATTCAAAAGGTCCCATCTACTCTGATTTAATGGAGATAAATGCTGAATCATGAAACAAATAATTTCTAAAATTGGAAAATCAGTAATACCATCTGATAACATAAAAAAATTAAAAAAACAAATTGCTGATGAGGCTTTTAGTTTAGTTGAAAATCAAATTAGGAATTATCACGAAATAGTAGGATTAGAATTTGGTGGATCTTATGCTAAAGACACTTGGTTATCAAAAGAAGCAGATATTGATATTTTTATTAAATTTAAAAAATCAATTTCTGATGAAAAATTTGCAGAAATTTCAAAAAAAGTTGGTTTTGAATCAATGAAAAGATATAATCCCTATATCAGATATTCTGAACATCCTTATGTTGAGGCAAGAATTAAAAAAACTAAAATCAATATAGTTCCTTGTTATGATGTAAATTTAGGAGAATGGAAAAGTTCAGCAGATAGATCACCATTTCATACAAAGTTCATGCAAAATGCACTTACTCCAAAAATGAGAAATGAAGTACGAATTCTCAAAACATTTCTAAAATTAATTAAAATTTATGGAGCAGAGATTGCAAAACAAGGTTTCAGTGGATATGTATCGGAAGTTCTAATTATAAATTTTGGTAGTTTTGAGAATGTAATAAGATCAATTGCAAAAATTCAGCAGAATCAGATAATTGGAAAGACATCAAAGGTATTTGAAACATCAATTGTAATTATAGATCCTATTGATAATAATAGAAATTTAGCAGCTGCAATTTCTAATGAGAATATAGGAAAATTTATTTTAGCTTGCAGAACTTTTCAAAATAATCCATCGTTACAATTCTTTAAATCTAAAAAATTATGGTCATCAAAAAATAATTGGGAAAATGTTCTTGTGGTAAAATTCAATTTCAAGATGAGAAGTCCAGATATTATTTGGGGACAAGTTAAGAGAGCAACTACTTCACTTGCAACTCAGTTAGAATTAGGAGGTTTCAATGTTTTACGTAGTAAATCATATTCAGATGAACAAAGTGAGGCCTGTCTTTTTTTCCTTTTAGAATCAACTAAAATTCCAGAAAATTATTCTAAAAGTGGTCCTGAATTTTTTAGAGAGAGTGATTGTAATAGTTTTATTTCAAAAAATATTGTGAAAACTAAATTGATGTGGATCAGTGACAATAAGAAAATTATTTCACTTGAAAAGAGAAAACATAATGAGGTAGTAAAATTTATGACAGAATTACTAAAACATAATCTTCAAACAGGTATACCAAAGGGATTACAAAGTGATTTTAAGAATGGGTTCAGAGTTTCTGTTGGAAGCAAAAATTTAAGCAAATCAATTAAAGAGGCAGTTTCAGATCTGATTTCAACTGATGGAACAATCTTTCGTTTCAATTAAAAAATTCATAAAAGAACCATATTCAAAAATTCTTGGTTATCCAAAAGCTAATTCACGTCAACTTCAATCAAGAATTTCTGAATTAGAAAAATTAAAAATAAAATCAGTGTCATTTACTGGACAAACTACAATTGGTAATTTACAAATTTTAGGAAAGGGCTATGTTGGAGTAGTAGTCTTAGCAAAAAAGAAAAATGACATAATTGCTTTGAAGATTAGGAGATTAGATTCTCAAAGAAGTGAAATGCAAAGTGAGGCAAAATTACTTAAATTAGCAAATATAGTAAATGTTGGACCAAAACTATATGATGTAAGTAAAAATTTTTTAATAATGGAATATCTCGAGGGAGATAAAATTGAAAATTGGATACATTCTATTAAAGGTGCAGGAAGTTCAAAGAAACTAAAATCTGTGGTTAGAGCCATTTTAGAAGATTGTTATAGATTAGATCAGATGGGACTTGATCATGGTGAATTAAGTAGTATTTCAAAACATGTTATTGTTGGAAAATCAAGATCAACTTTAATTGATTTTGAAAGTTCTAGTGTTAATAGGAGAGTGTCAAATGTAACATCAGTTACTCAGGCTATTTTTATCGGTTCAGGTATTGCTAAAAAAGTTCAAAGAATTTACAAAATTCCAACAAAACAAAAAATTATTGATGTTTTAAGAATATACAAACAAGAACATACACGAAAAAGCTTTGAAGATGTTCTAAAGACACTAAAATTGTAATGGGGCCGGCAGGAATTGAACCTGCGACCACTAGTCCCCCAGACTAGTATCATACCAAGCTAGACTACGACCCCTCATGTGAGAGTCACAAAATGAAATTATTAAATCGTCGGGTTAATATCTATGATTAATGAAAATTTGTACAATTTGTCATAGGATTTCTGCAACTGATCAGGATCATCTAGATTGTATTCAAAAAATAAGAATAGAATTTGAAGATGAAGATTTTAAACGAAGTATTCCTGAAAAACTAGAACTAGCAAAAGATTCTCAAAATTTGGGTGTTGAGGTAAGAGCTATTTTAGAACATCTTACCAAAGAAAATAAAAAAGATGATTTATCATAACCATTTTGAGAGTCGTTCTTTTTCAAATTCTATCTTTTCATAGAGATGTTCAGCTGTAGATTCTGTTAGTTTTGTTGATGGTTTAGGTTCTGAAAACATATCTACTTCAATTAATGATGCTGTACCTCTTCCTGATTCAATAAAACATCCACCCTTTCCATCAAATAATGAAGATTCTTTTTTAGAATGTATTTTTTTTTTTTTTTTTTGTGCTACTGTTATTGCTTCTCTCTCTGCAAATATTCCTGCTTTTGGGACAGTTATTGTATCAGTAACTGTCAAAGTAGTTACATCACCTACGGCATATACATTTTCAAAAGGTGTTTCACAATCTCTATTAATTGGAATAAATCCATCATCTTTTGCTAATCCTGCTTCATAAACTACCTTGGGTGCAAGATGTGGAGGTATAGCAAGAAGTAAATCAAAATTAGATTCTTCTCCATTCTGAAAAATTAGTTTGTTTTTTTCTACTGATTTTATTTTGCATGAATCATGAAAAATAATGTTCTCAGAATTTATCAAACTAAGAATTTGTTGACTGATTTCCAGACCAGCTGCAGGTAATGTTATTGATGCTGGACTATAGAAGTGAATTTGTACAGAGTCTCTAACTCCTTTTTCTCTTAGCATAGAAGCAATCAACAAACTAGCCTCAAATGGAGCAGGGGGACATTTGTAAGGCATTCCCATAATTGATATTACAATCTTGCCAGATTTGATTTTTTTTAGTTTATTATGAATTTCAATGAGTTGGTTATGATCATAAAGGTTCATTCCATTTTCTAACAGTCCAGGAATTTTTTCAGGGGCCAACACTGCACCCATTGCAATAATTAGAAAGTCATATGGTAAAATTTTGGTTGTAGTTTTGATTTTTTTATTTTGAAGATCAATTTGTAGAACTTCTTCCCTTAAAAAATTAATTCCTTTTTTTGTAAGTTCATTTAGTGAACCTATTGAATTTTCAAATGTTCGTGTTCCTTGAATAATCCAAAGTTTGGCAAAGCCTACCATAAACCAATCTTTTTTGTCAATAACTGTAATCTTAACTTGTGATGATGAAAGAACATTTCTAATCTCATTTGCGGCAGATAATCCTCCAAAACCTCCTCCAAGAATTAACACGTGTGGAATATTAGACAATTTAACGATCTTGGGTAATAGGTCTAATCAGAATTTCATTGACATTAACATGATTTGGTGATTCTACAGCATAAACAATAGCGTTTGCAATATCTTCAGCTTGTAAAGATTCCATTTTTTTAGCATTTTCAACAAATCCCTGCAATGATTCATCAGTAATTGTGTTTGTTAGCTCTGTTGCAACTACTCCTGGTTCAATACATGTAACACGAATGTTTTTTCTTACACTGAGTTCTTGTCTTAATCCCTCACTGAAGGCAGTAATTGCATGTTTTGTTGCACAATAAACACTGCCTGCAGGAAAAACTATTCTTCCAGCAACTGATGAGATATTAATTATATGACCTGATTTTTTTTCAAGCATATGTGTGACTACTGCTCCAGTGCAGTATAGTACTCCTTTGATATTGACATCTATCATTTGATCCCATTCATCAATCTTCAGATTTTTAAAAAAACTTAGAGGCATCAATCCAGCATTATTTACTAGAATGTCCACTGTGCCCCATTTTTTTAAGACGTTATCAACAAAAGAATCACACTCATTTTTTTTGGTAACATCTAATTTTTGAGAATAAACTTCTCCCCCATTTTCTTTGATTTTTTTTCCTAATTCAGAAAGCATATTGGTTCGTCGTGCACCTATTGCAACTTTTGCTCCTGCCTTTGAAAGTGCTAATGCTGTAGCAAAACCTATTCCACTACTTGCTCCAGTAATTATTGCTACCTTGTTTTTAATCATTAAAATTCACTTAATGGTTTTTGATTTCAACATCGTAAAAACGTTTACTTGATTTTTTAAAAAAATTAAATTTTAAATGAGATGATAGCAGGTTTATTAGAAGAAAATCCACAGAAGGATTATGAAACCTGAAAAATGTGCTTATTGTGGAGATATGGCAGATATGCCTTTTCAGTGTAATTATTGTAAGGATCCATTTTGTTCTGAACATAGACTTCCAGAAGAACATAGGTGTGTGAAATTAACTCAGATCAGAGCTCGTAGATTTGGGGAGAAAAAAGTAATTAGAGATGGAGGACCAAATAAACAAAATGTGTTCAAACGGATGTTTCGAAGATTCAAAAACTAGAGAACCTAATATTGACTTTTATCCGGAGATATTTTTGCACGTCTTCCTTGATAGATTAATGCTAAAGCAAGTACAAACATGACTATTGCTGTTAATGGAAAATTTTGAGGTGTAGGTAAAATAAACCAGTAATAAATTCCAAATCCAATTGATACAGCAGCTTGTGACCAGAGTTTAATCCATTTTGGAGTTTTAGTGACTCTACTAGTTACTTCTACTGCAAAGATACCAAGTACTGGATAAATCGTATAAAAGAGAAAATCAATAACATCGACTCCTGTATGTGTCATAAATGAAAATAATTAGAGGTGTAATTTCTATCTAGTCTTCCCAACGGACTTTAGTTGCAATATTTTTAGCAATTAATGCCTGAGCATTTTCATATGGTATTGTTGCGATATCTTCCATTTGGAAAGGTCCGTATCATTCTAAATCAGCGCCTATAATTTCATCTACTTCTTGAAGAAATCTAATGACAACAGTTTTGGTTTTATGATTTTGGGAGATGGATTCAAGAAATTTTGATTTTCCGTTAATTGTTGCAGAGAGAATCATTTCAGTTCGTTCTCTTTGTTCTTCTTCTGCATCAAGAATAAATTTTTCTTCGTCTAAAAGATTTTTGAAATCTATCTTATCTGATTTGGAAATTTTGTCAAGTCTAATATTGATTAAAAGTGATGTCAATTCGGTAGCTGTATCAATTATGGCCTCTTTGATTTTACTTTCAACTCCATCAAATTCTTGTTTTTTCAAGTCACCAATAAAGTCTGAGAGATTTCTATAGAAATCAGGATTAATTTCTTGAATTGAATCATTTTCAGTTTCTCGTAGTACTACATGATGTAATTTGTTAAGATCGATTTCATTTGTTTCTGACATTTCTTACCTAATCCTTAAATCTCGGATGTATTTGTGTTTGATTGAAGCACAAAATTGCCCTATAAAGTTAGTCATGGAAAAGCAATCCAAGTAACATATTCGCCAGATGAAGTTTTTGCCAGAATTCAACATGAAGGAATTCAGTTCATAGATCTGCAATTTACAGGTCTTACTGGTCGTTTCCATCATACTACAATTTCAGCAATTACCTTCACACCTGAACAAATGAGGGATGGACTGCCAAAATTAGACGGTTCATCTATTATTGGTTTTGCTAGTGTTGAGGATTCAGATCTTATTTTAAAACCAGATCCTAATACTTTTGCCATTATTCCATGGATGACTGAAAATAAGACTGCGAGATTACTATGTGATATCTATTGGGGGGGAGATAGAGGAAGACTATCCAGAGATCCTAGAGGAATATCACAAAAAGCAGAAGAATATGTAAAATCTCAAGGATTTGATTACAGTGCTTGGGGTCCGGAAGTAGAATTTTTTGTGTTTGATAAAGTACATTGGGATGTTTTAACACCATACAAAGGTCAGTCTTATTCAATTGAATCAAAAGAAGCTCCATGGAATAATGAAGGAACGGGATATCCTATGGGTCTTCAAGAGGGATATTATCCAAGTACTCCTTCAGATACTTTGACTCCATTTAGAAACGAATGTGTAAACATATTGAATAATGATTTTGGCATATTATGTGATAATCATCATCATGAAGTTGCTACTGCAGGACAATGCGAAATTGATATCAAATATGATTATATGACAAATGCTGCGGACGCTGCACAATCCTATAAATATGTAATAAAAAATGTGGCACAAAAATACGGAAAGGTTGCAACAATGATGCCAAAACCAATTGCAATGGATGCAGGATCTGGTATGCATGTTAATGTAAGTTTATGGAAAGGAAAGGAAAATGCATTTTATGATCATGATGATACAGATGAGTTAAGTCAAACTGCAAGATATTTTTGTGGTGGAATTATTAATCATGCAAAAGCATTATCCGCAATTTGTAATCCTACTACTAATTCATATCATAGACTTGTTCCTGGTTATGAAGCACCTGCTTATATCGCATGGAGTGCAGGTAATAGATCTGCAATAGTAAGAGTGCCACAACATCTTAAAGGAAAAAATTATGCTAGTCTCAAGAGACTCGAATTTAGAGCTCCTGATCCTTCATCAAATCCATATCTTGTATTTGCTGCTGTTACTGCAGCTGGAATGGATGGAATTAAGAAAAAGATAGATCCTGGTGAACAAGTACATGATGATATTTTCAAAATGACAAAATCAGATAGAGCCAAAAGAGGAATAGGAGTTTTACCAAAGAGTCTTGGGGAGGCATTAGATGAATTAGAAAATGACAGAAAATTCCTTAGCCCAATTTATACAAATGATGTAATTGATAAAATTATAGAGTTGGGTAAAAGGGATCAGCGAGAAATTTCAATTAGACCTCATCCACATGAATTTTATCTATATTTTGATATCTAAGCTCTTCCAGTAATTTGAAAGATATAGAATAATGATATAGCTATTAGAGCAAAACCTCCACCAAGAAATATTTCGCGTCTTTTCTCAGAAATGGTAGATTTGTAAAGTAAAACGCCGCCTGTAAGTCCAATGAATAATACTATGACTCCAATTATTACACTGTCAAAACTTGTGTTAGTGATTAATGGATAAAAAAATCCTGAAAGTAATGCAAAAAATGCTATTAGATAGACATACTTGAATCCGGTAAGCATTTTAGATGTGGTTTTATTCAATGTGGTTCGTAAATGAGATTATCAAATAAACTTTTGAAAAATAACTTGTTATCAAAATGATTTACATCATTCCGCCCATATCAGGCATACCACCCATTCCGCCCATTCCAGGCATACCACCCCTTCCGCCCATTCCAGCCCTACCACCTTCTCCTCCAGGTGGTGGCCCTGCAGATTTTTGTGTGGCAATAACATCATCGATTCTAAGAATCATACAAGCTGCTTCTGCAGCTGCAGAAACAATTTGCAATTTAACTGCTAATGGTTCAATGATATCACTTGACTTCATATTTCCAATTTTACCTTTCATGACGTCAATTCCTGTCCATTTTTCTCCTTTCATTTGTCTAGAACGGAGAACAGTAAGTGTGTCAATTGGATCCATTCCAGCATTTTCTGAAAGTGTTAAAGGAATTGATTCTAAAGAATCTGCAAATTTTTCAGCAGCTAGTTGTTCTCTGCCTTCTAGTGATTTTGCCCAACTTCTTATTTTAGTTGCGGCATAAGTTTCAGGTGCTCCACCGCCTGCAACAATTTGTGGTTTTTCAATAACATCTTTTACTACCATAAGTGAATCATGAACAGAGCGTTCAACTTCATCAACTACTCGTTGAGAGCCACCACGAAGAAGTAATGTAACAGACTTTGGATGTTTACAACCTTCAATGAATACCCATTTGTCTTCTTCAATTTTTCTTTCTTCTACTAATTGAGCATCACCCAAATCTTTTTCAAATATATCATCTAGATTATTTACAATTCTAGCACCAGTTGCTTTTGCAAGTTTTGTAAGATAACTTTCTTTAATTCTTCTAACTGCAATAATTCCTGCTTTTGCAAGATAGTGTTGAGCCATGTCATCAATTCCTTTTTGACATAATACTACATTGGCTCCAGAGCCAATTACTTTATCCACCATATTCTTTAACATTCTATTTTCCTCATCAAGAAATGATTTCAATTGTTGTGGGTTTGAGATATTTATTTTAGCATCAGTTTCGGTTTTACTAATTTCAAGAGCTTTGTTAATTAGTGCAATTTTTGCATCAGAAATTTTTCTTGGCATTCCGCCATGAACAATTTCTTTGTCAAGTACGATGCCTTGAATAATTACAGAATCTTTAATCGAACCACCAGCTTTCTTTTCTACTTTAATATCATCAATATCAACAACATATTTTTCACCTTCTTTTTCAGCAACTTCAAGAACTGCTTTCACAACAATATCTGCTAATTGATCAGAATCTTTTCTTACTAGTTTTGTTTGCATAGATGTTTTTGCAATTTTATTAAGAATTGTTTTATCATTTGCGGTTACAGTTTCAGCAATATCTTGTAGGAATTGTTTTGCCTTTTTTGCTGCCTTTCTATATCCATCAACTATAATTGTTGGGTGAACATCTTGATCTAAAAGTGATTCAGCATTCTCCAAAAGCGCACCCGCTAGAATAACAGCTGATGTAGTACCATCTCCTACTTCATTATCAGTAGTTTTTGATATTTCAACGAGCATTTTTGCTGCTGGATGTTGTACATCAATTTCTTTGAGAATGGTTGCACCGTCATTAGTAATAGTAACATCCCCTAAGGAATCCACTAACATTTTATCCATACCTCTTGGACCAAGGCTAGTATGAACAATTTCGGCGATGATTTTAGCTGCTGCGATGTTATTTTTTTGTGCATCTCGGCCTTTGGTTTCAGAGCCACCTTCTTTTAGCAAAACGACTGGCATAGTACCTTTAGAAGTTGCTTGCATACCCATAGATGAAAAAACCTCCGACTCCCCTTTTATACGTTGCAGATCAAAAAAATGTGAATTAAATAGTATAAAATCGGTGTTTTTAAATTGGGAAAATCAATTCGCAAAATATGGTCAAGTCAGTAAATAAAGAGTCTTACAATAAAATTTTTTCAAAGTTAAAAGAGCATCATAAATGGTTCGAAAATTCTATTCCACTAATTGCAAGTGAAAACATACCTAGTCCAGCGGTAAGAGAGGCAATAATATCAGATTTTGGAAATAGATATGCCGAGGGTTGGCCTGGTGAGCGAGTCTATGCAGGATGTGTATACATTGATGATGTTGAGTTTGAATGTATGAAGCTTGCAAAGAAGTTGTATAAGGCCAAATTTGCAGATGTCAGACCTATTTCTGGTGTAGTTGCAAATCTTGCAGTATATTCTGCTTTTACAAATCCAGGTGATGTAATGCTAGCACCTTCAATTCCTGCAGGTGGTCATATTTCTCATGGTAAAAAGGAACATTCAGGAACTGCTGGGTTAGTTCATGGATTAGAAATTGAATTTTACCCATTTGATGCTGAGGAGATGACAATTGATGTTGATAAGACAAAACAAAAAGTAGAGGAATTAAAGAAAATAGATCGTTTACCAAAGATGGCAATGTTTGGTGGTTCATTGTTTTTATTTCCACATCCTGTCAAAGAATTAGCAGATTTTCTAAAGAGTTTTGATATGCATATTAATTATGACGCAGCGCACGTAGCAGGGCTAATTGCTGGTGGAAAATTTCAGGATCCATTACGTGAAGGTGCAGATACTATGACGATGAGTACTCATAAAACTTTGTTTGGACCTCAAGGTGGACTTGTTTTGGGTTCTGAAAAACATGAAGATGCAATAAAGAAAGCAACATTTCCAGGGTTAACAAGTAGTCATCATATTCATCATATGGCAGGTAAAGCAGTAGCCTTTGCAGAAGCATTAGAATTTGGTAAAGATTATGCAAGTCAAATTATAAAAAATGCAAAAGTGTTTGCTGAGGCTCTTAATGAGGCTGGTTTCAAAGTATTAGGAGAAGGCAGGGGATTTACAGAATCGCATCAAATCGCTGTAAATGTTCTAGATTATTCTGATGGTGGAAAAGTTGAGGCAGATTTGGAAAAGGCCAATATCATTGTAAATAGACAACTTATCCCAGGCGACATTAAAGCTGGTCGTAATTATTTTCATCCTGGAGGAATAAGATTAGGAGTTTCTGAAATTACGAGGCTTGGTATGAAACAAAATGAGATGAAGGAGATTGCATTGTATATCAAAGAGGTTGTAATTGAGAAAAAGGATTCTAAGAAAATTCTTTCAAAAGTAAAAGCTTTTAGAAAGAATTATCAAAAAGTCCACTATTGTTTCGATAATAAACTTGGGGCATATGAATACGTGAAGTTAAGATAAAGATTCTAAGTATAATCAGTTAATAGTGATTGATCGCCTTTATTTTTTCCAAAAACTAAATCAATTTCATCAGACAGTGCATGAATTCTTCCTCTTTGGTATGCACCAACATCATATTTTTCAACTAACCTCTTTGCAAGCTTGAGATATTTTTCAACGGAGCCTCTAGTTATAGTTGGAATTAAGTTATGACCACAGATACAAGTTTGAATCAACGGCATCCTACGGTATGATTTTCCACAACCAGTACATCTGAAGTTTTGTCTAGCATAAGCACGAAGATTTCCCATGATATCAGGAACTAGATGTGTGGAGATCACATTTGAAACAATTTCTGATGTATTTACTGCATCAATTAGTTCAGCATTTCTAATTTGCATATCAAATTTATCAAGCATAGAGCCAAGTGTAGAATATGCACTACGTGATTTTGATGTAGTAAGAGAAGTTGTAGGATGTGTAAAGTAATATCCAAAAAATTGTCTTTCTGTTTCAAGACGTGATTTTATAATATCTACACAGGTAACGTTTGAGGCTTTGTTTTGTTGAATTGTTGATTTAAAGAATTCAAGTGGTAGAAATTTAACGACTTCGAGATTGTGTGCTTGTGGTTGTGATTCATGTGGTAATACAAGCGGTTGAATCAATAA
>JACRND010000166.1 GCA_016234975.1 Nitrosarchaeum sp.
GCCTGTGCAGGAGACAAGTCGTTAAGAAAAATACCATAACCACGCTCAAGACCTGACCAAGGTTTGGTTATTGGATAAATTTCAATATGCCAATGAATTTGTCTACTATTTTTCTTTTCAGGAGATAAATGAAATACCATATTGTATGAAACATCTTTAACCGTTTTTGATAATCCACCAAGTGTAGCTCGTAAAATAAGAGACAGATCATTGATTTCTTTCTGAGTTATTTTAGAAAAACTTGTTGTATGTTTTTTTGGAGAAATACAAAATTCATACGGATATGATGGAGCCCAAGGACAAAATGCGATGAATCCTTCAGTTTGAAGAACTTGTCTAGGACCACCCATTTCTTCGTTAACGGTTTGACACATTGGACAAACTCCTTTTTCATTAAGAATTTTGTAAGATGCTTCTGCCTCTTCTTCAATAATTGGAGGTATTGTTGAAAATGTTAAGACGTTCAGATGAGGATGTGGATTTTGACTACCTGCAGATTCTCCCTGATCAGCATAAATTGAAACATAGGTTACGCCTTTTTGGGTATAAAGCCATCGTAATCTATCCTGGACAACTACAAGTATGTTTGACCATTGCTCAGCATCAATGGTAGCTAGAGTGTCCTTTTCTTTAGGGGATGCAACTACAATGTAATGATAACCATAAGCTGGTTCACTGTAATGGGGTCTATCACTGTATGAATTTTCAGTATCAATTGAGACTATGGGATTCTTACTTTCAAAAACTCTAATCGACCAACCTTCAACATATTCATCCTCACTATCTTGAAGACGTTGCAACATTCCATCTTTTGCAACTAGTGAAAGAACAGAAGGATTTGTCATAGATTCGTTTCCAGGAGCAAATGGAGATTTTTTTGGATCAATGACTTTGTCATTTTTTTTAGAGACGATCATAAAACGCTCAGAAACATAATCTTTGCGCATGTCCCCCATAATTCATACTTGCAGTTTAAGTATGTTAAAACGTTTTCCAATACACTGAAAAATAAAAAAATAAAAAATCAGAGTTAAAATAAAATTTTATTTTAATAAAATACAATATTCATTAAAAATACAAATATCATTTAGTAAAAATAATCAGATAATTTTCCTAGATACAAGTAATAATTTTATTTTGATCGCATATTTTGATGCAAGCTTTAAAGGAGAGCAGTAAAAAGCTGGGGAATATGGGCAGTATGAATAATTCTGATGTTCATATGATCTATGTTCTTTTAGATGGAGTTGGTGATCTTCCACATCCAGATTTGGATGGAAAAACACCACTTGAGGCTGCAAATACGCCAACTCTGGACAAATTGGCACAAAATGGAGTGATTGGAGAAGTAATTTCTGTAGGAAAAGGAATTGCTCCAGAATCAGACATTGCAGTTTTCAATATGTTAGGGTACAGATTTCATCATGTAGATTATGCAGGTCGAGGAGTCATAGAAGCAATTGGAGTTGGGATTGACTTTAAAGATGGAGACCTGGCATTAAGAGGAAATTATGCCACATTAAACGATGAGGGAATAATTATTGATAGAAGAGCAGGAAGACACATAGAGAAAAATGATGCTGATGGAATTGCAAAAGAAATCGAAAATAAAATTAAATTTTCATACCCAAATACATCCATAGTCGTATCACCTACAATAGGGCATAGAGTAACAGTAAGAATCAGAACAGATGGTGAAAAACTTTCATCACAAATAACCAATACAGATCCGGCATATGCCAGAGTAGAAGGCATGGGAATAGCAAAAGCCGTGGGAGATTTTTTACGAATTGAAAAATGTTTTCCACTTGATGAAACAGAAAACGCTAAGAAAACAGCAAAATTAGTTAATGAATTTACAGAGCAATCACTAAAAATTATGAAAGAAAGTCCAATCAATAAAAAAAGAATTGCCGCTAAAAAGAAAAGCCTAAGCTGTATCTTACTAAGAGATGCAGGGAACAAATACCCAGATGTGAAACCCATCAATGAGATGTATTCTATGAATTTTTCATGTATTGTAGACATGCCAGTAGAACTTGGAATTTCAGAAGTATTAAAAATGAAAGCATTCGAAGCAGGAGGATTGACAGATTATGAGGAAAAAGCAAAAGTAGCTGCAAAAGCAATGGAGACTCAAAATGCAATTTATGTTCATCTAAAAGGTCCAGATGAATTTGGTCACGACGGCGATGCGATTGGAAAAATGAAAAATATCGAGGAGATAGACCAGCGATTTTTCAAAACATTACTTGCAAATATCGATTCTAGTAAAGTAGCCATAGTTATTTCTGCAGACCATTCAACACCATGTATCAATAAAGGTCATAGTGATGATCCTGTGCCAATTTTAGTATCAGGAGATTTTATCAAAAATGATAGAACCACCAGAATGACAGAGAGTCAAGCTAAGAAAGGAAGCATAGGTCTCATCCAAGGAGCAGATGTAGTAACAACAGCTCTTAATTTAATTAAATCTCAAAGATAGTCAACTCTTTGGTTTTTTGCATTTCTTTTATTTTATTTCGGATCCTATCAACATCTATGTTATCATACATTGCAGGAGAGTCACCTAATTTTTCTAATGCACGACCTAACATACCAACTCCGATATTGCTCTCATCTTTTTGTCTATGAGCAAAAGCAACAGCAAGAAGAATAATTCCTTGTACAAGTTCTTTTTCTTTACCATAACATTTTTTCCAAACGCCTTCTAAAGATTCATGACTTTCCCAAAATCTTTCGTTATTAAAATAAAAAACCCCATCTTTGATCCCTTCTTCTTTTTCAATTTTTTCTTCAACTACATGCCTTGTATTGTCTAATTTACCAATGGGACTTAACTTTTCAATTAACACATTCAGATCGTCAGGATTAATGGAAACATCAAATTCTACAAATTTACTTGCCACTCGAGCAACTCTTATCGAGGCATCCATGTCTGAGCAGAGTTCTCTTGCTCTATGAACAAGATCTGATGAATGTATTGGAAGGTATCCATTATTTTTTAAATGAATCATGTATCGTTCCATGTGGTAATTTGACTGAAATTTCATAAATTTCTTCTCTAATTTCAATCAAGGTTTATATGAAATATCCGAAGGATTTTGGATACATGTCTATTATTCAAACGGTAAATGACGTAAAGAACACCTTCTTATCAAGAAGAGAGTTAGTCTGCAATTTTACAGGATTAGGAGGAAAACTCAAAAAACTTGAAGCCGTAGACATGATTACAAAAGAATTCAAACTATCTGGAAAAGTGGTAATCCCCATGAGATTACAAACACATGTTGGAAAACCACTTGTGACAGGAACTTTCTATGTTTATGATGACGAGGTGCTTGCAAAAAAACACATTAATCCAGTAATATTTGAAAGATTAGAGAAATCAAAAGCCAAACAAGCTGACGCAGAGAGTACTGCAACAGAATCGGAGAAATCTGAATAATGGCAGCAAAAAAAGCGTCTGCTGGAAAAAAGGGTTCCAGTCCAAATGTCTACAAGTATTTCAAAGTTGATGGAGATAAATTATCAAGAGGTAGAAAAAATTGTTCCAGATGTGGAAAAGGAGTCTTCATGTCTAAACATAAAGACAGAAACACATGTGGTAAATGTGGATTAACAGAATTTAATCAATAGAGTTTTTTTCAATACAACAAATTTTGCTCAAGTAAAAATATTTTGCATGTAGAACTAAAACATTGAAAAAGATTCCAAATAAAATATAATAATAAGATAATTTTGAGTAAAAAACAATAGTGAAAAAATGGATTATGAAAAATTATGCGACAAAGTGTTAAAAATAGATTCGCATATCAGATTTACTGGAGTTTTGGATTCTAAAGGTGATTTAGTAATTGAAAAAAACCGTGATGAAGCAAAATTACTTAATCCGGACGAAGTGAAAATGTCAGTTCATTATACTTTTGAGAGATGGACACGTCTTCAAAATTTATCTTACAAATTCGGTAAGGAAAAATCATCAATTACTGAATATGAGAAAGTTACTTTGATTAGCTTGCATCTTAATGGTAATCTTTTTTTGTTAAGTACAGACCCAGATGCAGATTATATGAGCATAATTTCCAAAATTAATTCCATAATTTCAGATTTCTAAAATTAATTGTGTCCAAAAGCTAATTTAGGCATCAATGAATACAATAAAGAATTCAGAAAATATTATGATTGAATGAAATTTGATCAATAGAGTTTTTTCTTACGAATTTTAGCACTTTTTTGTTCTAATTGATCAATTTTGTGTAAAAATGCAGGATCGAGTTTTATTTTAGATAATGATTCAGCAGATAATTTGACAGTGTTTGCATCAAGGGAGATGTTTATTTTTGGAAGATTTTTCTCTAACCAAAATTTCATTACTTTGTCTTCTAATTTATGATCTCTAAAACCTGCTGGAAATCGTTTTGTGATATGATCTAACAGAGTTCTATCTTGGAATACAACCTTAGGTTCAAACAATCTCGTCTCATCGGCATAAACACTTTCAAACAGATTTCCAGTAATTTCATCTGAGAGCAGATCCATTTTAGAGATTTTTCGAATCAATTCAAGAAAATGTAAAAATTCATGTGCCAAAATTGCATGAATTGTACCTTTAAGGCCATATGCAACTAGAGGTGCAGAAATCTGAATTACAACATGAAATTTATCATCAAAGAATATCGGGATAGTACGGGCAAATAATATTCCAAATTCATATGAATTTGAATTAGGGGATGAAATAACAATTGATGGCTCTACATAAGCTGTAGGATAACGTATTCCAGATGCTTTTTCAATCCTGTTAATGCCATCCACGATTATAGAAAAACGTTTTACAACAAGATCGTAGACATCGTCTGGAATTAATCCCTTAAGATGAGCCTCTTTCATTCGTATTAATGGATCCAAGGTATATCCTCTCGAGAAAATTGAATGTAAAAAGGTTGATTCTATCTGGATTTTGGCTTTCCGGATTTGGCTGTCTTTTTTCTACGTCGATCAGCTCTTTGATCGGCATGTCGCTTATGTTTACCTTTTTTTCGTATTGGCATATGTATGTAAAAAATTAGGCATTAGTTAATTGTTATCATTTAGGTCAATTTCAAGAAAATCAA